>CADAEJ010000001.1 GCA_902786965.1 uncultured Ruminococcus sp.
CTTTCCAAACGATCAACTCAAAGACCGACATCGCCATTGATATCGGCGTAGATCCGTACATTTTTGAAATCCTTATTATTATAGAACTCATCAAGTACATAACGAATCATATTTCTGAATTCTTTACAGTTTTTGGTTTTTAGTATCATTCTGTAACGATACCTGTTATTTATGATCTCCAGCGTACACGGAACGGGACCTACTGCACGCAAGGGAAACTTTACCTTGTTCTTTTTTATGTGATCTGCGATCAGGCTTTTTACCCATTTGGAAGAAGCGATACACTTGCTTTCCATAGGGCTGCTGAAGCCGATAACGCACAGATCACAGATAGGCGGATAGATAAGTACCTGCCTTAGTGCTATCTCCTGAGCATAAAACTCATCATAATTCTGCTGTGAAGCAAGATTGAGTACATAGTGATCGGGAACAAACGTTTGTATAAATGCAACGCCTGATTTATCGCCTCTGCCGCTGCGTCCCACTACCTGAGTAAGCAGCGAGAAAGTTCTTTCATAGCTTCTGAAATCACCTGTGAACAATGCTTTATCAAGCGAAATAACACCCACAAGCGTAACATTGGGGAAGTCAAGCCCCTTTGCGATCATCTGCGTACCGAGCATAATATCATACTCGCCTTTTTCAAAAGCGCTGAATTTTTCCTCATAAGCGTATCTTGAAGATGTGGTGTCAGCATCCATACGAAGCACTCTTGCATCAGGGAAAAGCCTTGTGACCTCGTCCTCAACTCTCTGGGTGCCCACACCGCTTGCACGAAGCTTATCCGAATGGCAGTTCGGGCAGCTTGACTGCATCGGCATAGTGTATCCGCAATAGTGACACATAAGCATATCATTCTTTTTATGATATGTCAGCGGCAGATTGCAGTTAGGACAAACAACAGGCTGTCTGCACGATGCACAGGAAACATATGTATTGAATCCCCTGCGGTTGAGCAAAAGGATAGCCTGCTCACCTTTTTTAAGCGTTTGAGTTATGCCGTCCGCAAGCTCTCTGCTGAACAGGCTGTCGTTACCTGCAAGCACCTCTTTTTGCATATCAACTATTTTTACATCGGGCAGCTTTGCATTACTGTAACGATGCTTTAGTGTAAACAGATGAAATCTGTTATTTTGCGCAAAGTAAAAGGTTTCGATCGACGGTGTTGCCGATGCCATAAGTAAAAGTGCATTATTAAATCCGCATCGCTGGATAGCGACATCTCTGGCGTGATAACGCGGATTTGAATCAGATTTATACGAACTCTCGCCCTCTTCATCCATAATGATTATGCCGACATTTCGGGCAGGGGCAAATATGGCACTTCGTGTACCTATAACGATCCTTGCATCGCCGCATTTGATACGCTTGAACTCATCAGTTCTCTGTCCGAGTGACAAAGAGGAATGAAGAACAGCTATCATATTTCCAAAATACGACTTGAACTTACTCAACATCTGCGGAGTAAGAGATATTTCAGGCACAAGCAATATCGCAGTTTTTCCCTGCTTGGTCACAAAGTCTATAAGCTTCATAAAGACTGAGGTCTTACCGCTGCCTGTAACACCATACAACAGAGCCCCCGCAGGCTTTCCCTGCATCATAAGGTTTGTGATGCCGTCGAAAGCTTGCTGCTGCTCGTCATTGAGCACTATACTTTCAGGGTCAAGGCTTTGCTCTGCCTCACCGATAGCATTACGCATAAGCTCATACTTATACTCAATAAGGACATTCTTATCGACAAGACGCTTGATTATCGCAGCTGTACAGTTAGTCATATAGCAGACTTCATTCCTGCTTGCACATTCGCTCTCTTCAAGAAACCGAACAACAAGAGACTGCTTTTGCGTAAGCGTGATGCTGACATTCCCATCAATATAATCCTGTGACAAGCGAACCATCTTTACATTTTCGTCGCCGACACGTCTTTTCAACAGATCCGATTGTTCGACAAAGCCCTTATCTATCAGACTGTCAAGTGCGCGTTTGCGTTTTTGATCAGCTGTCAAGGAAAGATACTTGTCGATCTCACGCTGGTTAGCAGAAGACCTCATAAAGCTGACTATGCTTTTTTCTTCCTCATTAAGCTCTGACTCATCAATATATGTATTGGCAAGAGTATAATGCAGATCGATCCGATACGAGAAACCTGTCGGCACAGCTGTTTTGTAAGCATCAAAGAATGTACAGAATGTGTTCTCCTTCAGCCAGATTATTATTTTCATGATCTCCGGCGTAACGAGACTTTCTCTGTCAACAAGAGTTACGATAGGCTTCAGCTCTCCAGTAAACTCGGAATCCTCGTATGTGCCCGTGACAAGACCTATCATTTTCTTATTGCCCTTGCCAAATGGAACAACCACCCTTACTCCGACAGTAACATCTTTTGCAAGATGCTCGGGGATACTGTAGCTGTATTCGTTATCAAAGCCATAAGCAGCACGACTTACAGCTACCTTTGCGACTTTGAACGCACCGCGCATCCTTTTCTCCTCCGAAGTATCAGCCTCTTACAGCAGGGTCTTCGATAAACTTATATTCGTTGTTTGCAAACTCATCAACAGCGGTCTTTACAGGCTTTTCATCGAGTATCTTCTTCTCTTCAAAAGCATTATCTGTGATCTCTCTTGCTCTTTTGGCTACAGCGATCACAAGAGAATAGGTACTTTCGTTGTTCTTCAAAATCTGACATACTGCTGGTCTAAGCATTTATTAACACTCCTTCAATCATTTTAACTATCTCATCATTCTTAGTGCTGAAAGCATAAGCTCTGCCGTCTTCGTTTCTTACAGAATCTACGACTGTCAGAAAATCTTTAACAGCTTCATCAAGATCATCATTCATTATAACATAATCATAACGATATGCTTTTTTTATTTCTCCTTGAGCGTGGCTGAATCTTTCGAGTATGACCTCGTTAGTTTCTGTTCCGCGCTTTTGCAGACGTCTTAACAGATCGGTAAGGTGCGGCGGAAGTATAAAGAGCAGGACTGCATCGGGGAAAGCTTTTTTTACTTTGAATGCACCCTCGGTCTCTATTTCAAGTATCGCATCTGTTCCTCTTGCAAGGTGTTCAAAAACGGGTATCTTGGGTGTGCCGTAAGAGTTTTTGTTGTACTTTGCATACTCAAGGAACTCGTTATCCTTTATCATTCTGTCAAATTCCTCCTGGCTGATAAAGAAATAACTCTTGCCGTCGACCTCACCTTTACGCGGCTTTCGGGTCGTACAGGAGATCGAAAAGTATACATCTCTGTTTTCAAATGCTTTGGCAAGGATAGTTCCCTTACCACAGCCTGAAGGTGCAGAAACGACTATAAGCTTTGCACTACTCATTATCCTTTTCCCCCTCATCAATAGTTAGTCTGCTTCCAACTGTTTCCGGAGCAACTGCCGATAGAACGATATGGTCACTGTCCATAATGATGACAGCTCTTGTTCTTCTGCCGTATGTGGCATCAATAAGCGTTCCTTTATCCTTTGCTTCCTGGATTATTCTTTTTATAGGTGCAGATTCAGGCGAAACTATCGCAACGAGCCTTGATGAAGAGACCATATTACCAAAACCAATATTTATCAGCTGCATATGCTCCCCTCCCGGATCACTCAATATTCTGTATCTGTTCTCTTATCTTTTCGATCTCGCTTTTAAGGTCAACGACCATTTTGGTGATCGAAAGATCCTGCGCTTTTGAGCCGATCGTATTGACCTCACGGTTAAGCTCCTGAACAAGGAAATCGAGCTTTCTTCCTACAGGTTCCTGAGATTTGATAAGATCTCTGAATTGAGCTATATGGCTGCGAAGTCTTACAGTTTCCTCGTCAATAGCGACCTTTTCGGAAAAAATAGCAACTTCGGTTATAACTCTTTGTTCATCAACATTTTTATCTTCGAGGACTTCCTTTATTTTTGCATAAAGTCTGTCTGAGTAGCTCTTGCTTACATTAGGAGACTGTGCCTCTATCTTACCGACAGTCTTCTCAATATAGTCAAGTCTGGAACTGATATCATCATACATTTTCTGGCCTTCAACAGTTCTCATCTCAACAAACCTGTCAAGAGCGACCTGCGCAACTGCTTTGACCTCGTTCCAAATAACTTCCTCATCATCGGTCTTTTTAACGACTGTAAATACATCAGGAAGCCTCATTATCGCACTGAGCGTCAGATCATCTTCAAGTCCGAGCTTTTCAGCCGAACCGCGAAGGGCGTCCAAATATCCCTTTGCAACAGACTCATTAAGCTCGATCTGAGCATCTGTTCCTTCCTGATTATAGATCGTCACAGAAACCTCGACTTTTCCGCGGCTGATACCGCTTTTAAGAAAAGTCTTCAGCTTTTCGTCTAAATAGCCGTAAGAACGTGGTGTTCTTGCCATAAACTCGTAATATCTGTGGTTGACAGAGCGTATCTCAACAATGATCTCTCTGCCGTTTGCAACAACGTGTTCCCTGCCAAAGCCTGTCATGCTCTTAACCATAGCATTCGTACCTTTCTGTCAAAGAATTTGAGCAGCTGATATATCATACTGCACAACGATTTTTCATTCAAATAATTATACCACTTATAGCCCGAAATAGCAAGCTTTTTTCACAATATATTCGATATATGTTTACCTCTGATTTACAAATGCTGAAATATATCCGTCAGGCTCGTTCCGATATAGACATTCGGGTAAGTCTTGAACTCATCTTTTGTTGTAGAACCAGTTGTAACAGCTGCGAAATCGACCCCTGCATTTTGCGCTGTAAGTGCATCGATATAATTATCACCTATGTACAGCACATCGGCTTTTGCTGCACCGAATTTCTCGATTATAAGCTCCAAGCCCTGCGGATCGGGCTTTGGCTCTGTAACATCTTCTCCGCCGACTATCAGATCAACAGGAAAAGATGCTGTGTGGCATTTAAATGTTTCAACTATCCTGTATCTGAACTTGGTCGAAACGATGCCGACCTTTACACCTGCACATTGAAGTATTTGCAGCATTGCAAGAGTATCATCATAAAAGAAAGTGTCTTTTGCCATTACCTCGTCAGCCTTTTTTACATACTCAACGCGCATTTCCTCGCGCTGCGGATTATTTTTGATCCCTGTAAGTATATCTATCGAATCAACGAGCGTCTTTCCGATAGTGTTATAGATAGTTGTATCATCGGGGATAGCGTATCCGAACTTACCCAGTATATGCTTAAAGCAAGTCAGTATCGCCTTTGATGAATCAGCAAGCGTAAGGTCAAAATCAAACACACAGAACTTATATTTACTCAATACATTCATCCCTTATCAAAAGCAAAAGGCAATCACAAGGATCGCCTTTTGAATATTACTCAACCGTTACTGATTTTGCAAGGTTTCTCGGCTTATCGACATCAAGACCCTTTGCAACAGAAACATAGTATCCCAGAAGCTGCAGCGGAACAACAGCAAGACTTGCTGCAAACAGCGGGTCAGTTTTAGGAATATACGCTGTAAAGTCAGCAGTATCCTCAACGCTGTAATTGCCGTATGTGGTAAGTCCCATAATGTAAGCGCCGCGGCTCTTGCACTCGACCATATTGGAAACGGTCTTTTCAAACAGATTCTGCTGAGTGAGCACGCTGATAACAAGTGTACCGTTCTCGATAAGAGAAATAGGTCCGTGCTTCAGCTCGCCTGCTGCGTAAGCCTCCGAATGAATGTAGCTGATCTCCTTCATCTTCAGGCTGCCTTCAAGGCTTACTGCATAGTCAATACCTCTGCCGATAAAGAATGCATCGTGTATATTTGCAAATTTAGCAGCAAACCACTGGATACGCTCTTTATCACCAAGGATCTTCTCGACCTTTTCGGGGATCGTCTGTATCTCTTCAAGCAGCTGTACAAATCTTTCTTCGCTGATCTCTTCACGAACCTTTGCAAACTGCATAGCGAGCAGGTAGCCAGCGATAAGCTGTGTGCTGTACGCCTTTGTTGTAGCAACAGATATTTCGGGACCTGCGAGGGTATAGAATACATTATCCGCATCTCTTGCAATATTTGAGCCGACTACATTAACGATACCAAGTGTCTTTACTCCGCTTTCCTTTGCAAGTGTCAAGGCCGCACGGCTGTCAGCAGTCTCTCCCGACTGGCTGATTATTATCGCAAGGCTGTTCTTTGCAAGCGGCATCTTTCTGTATCTGAACTCTGATGCGAGCTCAACTCGTACAGGGATAGATGTAAGCTCCTCAATGACATACTGTGTTGCAACACCTACATGGTATGCCGAACCGCAAGCTACGATGTATATCTGAGAAAGTGCCCTGACTTCCTCATCAGTCAGTCCGAATTCTTCAAGGACGATCTTTCCGTCCTTGACAACAGAATTGATAGTATCCTTTATGACCTTTGGCTGCTCGTGGATCTCTTTGAGCATAAAATGCTCATAGCCGCCCTTTTCAGCAGCTTCTGCGTTCCACTTGATCTCTGTGAGCTCTTTTTCGATCTCCTCGCGGTCGATATTATAGAAAGTAGCTTTGCCTTTTTCAAGCTTTGCTATTTCCATATTGCCGATATAATAAACGTTTCTTGTATATTTAAGAATTGCAGGTACATCGGAAGCAACATATGTTTCGCCGTCAGTAACGCCGATTATCATCGGGCTGTCCTTGCGGGCAGTGTAGATCTCACCCGGATAGTCCTTGAACATAACGCAAAGCGCATAAGAACCTCTGATACGCGTCATAGCTCTTGCGATCGAATCAACAGGACCCTCGCCATACTTCTTGTAATAGTAATCAATAAGTTTTACTGCGACCTCTGTATCAGTCTGAGACTTGAATGTATAGCCGCTCTTGGTAAGTTTTTCTTTAAGCTCCTGATAATTCTCAATGATACCATTGTGAACTGCTACAACATTTTCATCATCACTTGCATGAGGATGAGCATTAAGAGCAGATGGCTCACCGTGAGTAGCCCAGCGTGTATGACCGATACCGCAGCTGCCGTTTACAGCCGCACCGTCATTTGTCATCTCCTGCAATACCTTGAGCTTTCCCTTAGCCTTAACTATTTCGACATCACTATCGCCATTACGAACAGCAATACCAGCAGAATCATAACCTCTGTATTCAAGCTTTGACAGACCGTCAAGAAGTATAGGTGCTGCCTGTTTTTCACCTGTAAATCCAACTATTCCGCACATAAAAAACTGACCTCCAGTTATAATTTACGGGATCCTCCCGAACAATTTTACTTATAATTACAATAGTCCATACAACTATTCCTTGTTATTGTAGCACATATTGACCACAAAATCAAGTTTTTTTTGAAAGTTTATAAAAAATACTTTTATTTATTTGAAAACTGTGTTATAATAAAATTGCATAATATATGAGGAGATTTTCCGCATTTTTTATTTACAAACAACAAAAAGAGGAACAAACACTAATGACAGTATTCATTGATGCTGATGGCTGCCCCGTTATTGCCTCTGCGACCGACATATGCAGGCAAAGGCAGATACCCCTGACACTTGTATGTGACACATCTCACTTGTTTACAAGTGATTATGCAGCTGTGGTAACTGTTGATAAAGGCAGTGACAGCGCAGATCTTGCAATTGCAAATATGGTCAGCAGCGGTGATATTGTAATCACACAGGACTATGGGCTTGCGGCAATGTGCCTTGCAAAAAAGTGCATTTGCCTTTCTCAGAACGGACTTGTTTATGACAGCACAAACATTGACTCGCTGCTTATGTCGCGCCACATAGCTAAAAAGGTCAGGAGAAGCGGCGGCAGGCTCAAAGGCCCTCACAAGCGTACCGCACAGCAGGATGAAGACTTTGCTGCAAAATTTATTGAAATACTTAATAATACAGAAAGAAGGTAAACTATGAACGTTGATGTGATCTTGAAAGAAATGACTCTGGAGGAAAAGGCTTCGCTTTGCTCGGGAAATGATTCATGGCACACCAAGCCTGTAGAAAGACTTGATATACCAGAAATAATGGTATCTGACGGACCTCACGGATTGAGAAAGGTCAAGGATGATTCTGCTATGATGAATCAGGCTATCGAAGCTGTTTGCTTCCCTACCGCCTGTGCGACCGCCTGCTCTTTCGACAGAGAGCTTGTAGCAAGTATGGGCAAAGCACTCGGACAGGCTTGCAAGGCTGAAAAAGTCGCAGTTTTGCTCGGCCCCGGGTGCAATATAAAACGCTCACCGCTTTGCGGAAGAAACTTTGAATATTTTTCCGAGGACCCGTATCTTTCCTCACAGATAGCTGCCTCGCATATAAAAGGCGTTCAGAGTATGGGCGTGGGCACATCACTCAAGCACTTTGCCTGCAACAATCAGGAAACACGGAGAATGACCTGCTCTGCCAATATGGACGAAAGAACGTTCTTTGAGATATATGCGGCTTCCTTTGAGGGCGCTGTCAAAGAAGGCAAGCCGTACACTATAATGTGTTCATATAATCGTATCAATAATGTCTATTCGTCAGAAAACAAGTTCCTTCTGACAGATGTACTGCGCGACAAATGGGGATATGACGGACTTGTTATGAGTGACTGGGGAGCAGTAAATGACAGACCTGAGGGTATCAAAGCAGGTCTTGATCTTGAAATGCCTACAAGTCACGGCGTAAATGACAGAAAGATCGTTGAGTGCGTTAAGAACGGAACTCTTGATGAAAAGCTGCTGGACAAGGCGGTAAGGAATGTCCTTAACCTTGTAGACAAGGCTGAAAACGGTCTAAGCGGCGAGGTAAACTGGGATATGCAGGCACAGCACGAGCTTGCACGGTCGATCTCAGCACAGTGTGCTGTTCTTTTGAAGAACGATGATGCTTTGCTGCCGCTTGATACCAATAAAAAGATCGCATTTATAGGTGATTTTGCGAAAAATCCGCGCTATCAGGGCGGCGGAAGTTCACACATCAATTCCTTCAAAGTCACTTCAGCACTTGATGCTGTGAAAGATTACTGCGAAGTGACGTATGCACAGGGTTATGAAAGCAATACCGATGTTCCAGACGTAAAACTGATAAACGAAGCTGTTGAGTGTGCAAAAAAGTGCGATGCAGCAGTTATATTTGCCGGTCTGACCGACCTTTATGAATCCGAAGGCTTTGACCGTAAGCATATGAAAATGCCTGCAAACCAGCTCGAGCTTATAGATAAAGTGTGCGAGGTATGCAGTAACGTTGTCGTAGTTCTCCATAACGGCTCACCTGTTGAAATGCCGTTCAAAAACAAGGTCAAGAGTATTCTTGAGATGTACCTTGGCGGACAGGCAGTAGGCGGTGCAGCGTGTGACCTTATTTTCGGCAAAGTCAACCCAAGCGGTAAGCTTGCTGAGACCTTCCCCGAAAAGCTCTCGGATAATCCTTCGTTCATCTCCTTCCCGGGTGAAATGGACGATGTTCAGTACAGAGAAGGTATATTCGTTGGATACAGATATTATGACCACAAGCAGATCGAGCCTCTGTTCCCGTTCGGACATGGACTTTCATACACAACATTTGAGTATTCCGATATCAAGCTTTCGTCAAACGCTATAAATGCAGATGATGAGCTTACAGTTTCAGTAAAAGTCACAAATACCGGCAAGGTCGAGGGCAAAGAGGTCGTTCAGCTTTATGTGACCGATAAGGAATCCAGCCTTATCAGACCTGTCAAGGAGCTTAAAGGGTTTGAAAAAGTATCTCTCAAACCGGGAGAAAGCAAGAATGTCATGTTCAAGCTGGATAAAAGAGCTTTTGCGTTTTACTGTGAGGCTGCGCATGACTGGCTCGTTGAAGAGGGCGATTTCATAATATCGGTAGGCTCTTCATCAAGAGATATAAGACTTACAGACGAGGTATTCGTTTCGTCAAAGGACAGAATTCCTGTAAAATACACTGTTAACAGTCCTATGGGCGACATTGCCGCTGATCCGAACAGCAGAAAGATATTCGGAAATATGTTTGAGGAGATAAGCAAAGGTATGCGTGAGGCTCAGCCGGAGGACAGTATGGGTGCGGCTACCGAACTTATGACAAATGCAATGCTGCGCGAAATGCCTATCAGAGCTATCCTAAGCTTTTCTGGCGAGGCTTTCATTACCTATGATGAGCTTGGAAAGATGATAGACGAACTTAACCGTATGAACAACTATTGATACAGGAGAACAATAATGGCTGATAAATCTAAAAAAGCCGCATTCGCCAAGTATACAGCAGCTGCAATAGCTGCTGTACTTATCATAGGCGTGACGGTTACAACAATTATGATAAAAGCAAAACGCAAGGACGTTGTTGTAATTGAGCCAAATAAGAGATCTGCAGACTCGATCAAGGATAACTCTGCAACTAAAGACGAAAAGAAAGATCGCGAAATTGTAACCAAGAGATCTGAAGTGAAGCAAACAGGATCTTCCGAGACTGCCAAACCTATCAGCAGTTTCCCTATCGACATCAACAAAGCCGATCTTGCGCAGCTTTGTACAATTGACGGCGTAGGCGGATCAACCGCACAGCGTATTCTCGATTACAGAAGCTGCGTGGGAGTGATCTCCTCTCTGGATATGCTGCTCAATGTCGATGGAATAGGTGAAAAGACACTGAAAAAGCTTAAGAATTATCTGTTTGTCAGCGAAAAGGACAAGGCTGTGATCACTACTGCAAAGACCACAACAAGTACCACAGTGAAAAACACATCTAAAACTGATGACAGATCATACAAGCAAGTCAATATAAACAGCGCAGAGGCTAAAGAGATCGCACAGGCTTTGCAGATATCGATCGACAAAGCCCAGATGATTGTTGAGACACGCGGAAAGATCGGCGGTTACGTTGCAAAGCCGCAGATACTTCTCAGCAAGGCTATCAGTGAAGATGAGTTTAACAAGCTTGAACAATATATTCTGGTTTAAATCCAGGTATCTTTTCAAAAATAGTTGCAAAAATATTTAACAAGTGGTATAATATATTCTATAAAAATTCATCGAAAAGAGGAAATGGTATGAAAAAGGTTGCATTCAAGGTTAATACCAGTGCAGAAAAGACTATAATTGTTACTGCTTTGTCTGCCATACTTGCAATTATTTTTGACCAGAAAAAGAAAAAGCCTGAAAAACGTAAGAACTTTATCCAGCGCACCAAAAAGCATTATAAGAATATTGACAAGATCATCACCAAAACCATTGCTAAAGACGTTGCAGCCAACGAGGCTAAAAGGCGTGAAAATGCGGGCATTAAGTCTGCAAAGCTAAGAAAGATCACAATAGAACCATCCGAACCTTTTGATCTGAAACTTGAGGGGAATTACGATGACCAAATACCTGACGGCGTATAAACAGTATATTCTCAAGTGCCTTGATGATGAAAACTGTGATTTTAAGCAGCTTTTGGATTATCATCGCAATAAGATAGCTTTCTTTGCTCACGAAAGACTTGTACACCTGCTGGTAATGATACTGTTTGCGATATGTACGGTGATGACGATACTTGCAATAGTTATCTGGGAGTGCCTTACGCTCATACCGCTTGCTGCACTCTTGCTTGTGCTGCTTGTGCCTTATATCAAACATTATTATTTCCTTGAAAATTCAGTGCAGACTCTTTACAAGTATTATGACAAGATGTATGAAAAAGTCTACGGGATAAAACAAGAGGAAGAATAATATGGCTTATAAAACTTATACCAAGCAGGTCTGGAAAGGCAGTGTCATAACATCGCCTGTTCCGCCTACACTTGTTACAAGTGAATTTGAAGGCAAAAGGAATGTATTTACTGTCGCATGGACAGGCATACTTTGCACACAGCCGCCTGTGACTTATATTTCAGTCCGCCCCGAGCGCTACTCTTATGAGCTTATAAGCAAAAGCGGCGAATTTGTTATCAATCTTGCCACAGAGGAGCTTACCAAAGCGGTCGATATATGCGGAGTAAAATCGGGCAGAAAAATGGATAAGTTTGCACATCTTGGGCTTACCTGCGAAAAGGCAAGCAAAGTAAATGCACCTATACTTGTGCAGTCTCCTGTCAATATAGAATGTAAAGTCAGAGAGATTGTAAAACTCGGAACGCACGATATGTTTATAGCTGATATCGTCGCACTTGATACAGCAAATGAACTTATAGATGAAAAAGGCAGACTTGCGCTTGAAAAGGCAGGACTGCTCGCTTATTCTCACGGTGAATATTTCGGGCTTGGCAAAAAGCTTGGCTCGTTTGGATATTCTGTGAGGAAAAAGAAGAAAAATACATACAAAAAGAGGAATCAGAACCAATGAAAAAAGTTTTAGCCATCGCATCTGCTGCTGCAGTCTGCTGCAAACTCGGAAACATCAAGGCTTATGCCTGGGGAGGAGTTACACACAGGGATATCGTTCAAAAAGCACTTGACCTTCTTGAAAAAGAAAAGAAGCAAAAGGTAGCAGCGTTTTTCAGAGACTATCACAAACAGCTTGAAAGCGGTTGTACTGCTCCTGATTCAGGTGAGGATATTGACTGCGGTGCGGGAATGCATTATTACTCCTGCTGTCAGCAGCGCGGTAAGCCTTTGCCGCAGACAAATGGCTACTATAAGGACAGGCTCGGCAGATTTCTGCCAAGCGCAAGAACCTTATTTGAACAGAACTACACATCTGCCGTTTCTCTGTACAAATGCGGAAAAAAGAGCGAGGCAATGACCTGCTTTGCAAGAGCTGCGCATTTCGTATCGGATATGGGATGTCCTGTTCATGTATCGAACATCAGATGTATCGACAGAAAAGGAAATATACACTATGCTTTTGAAAAGCACGCAAAAACGACTTGTTCGGTATACTCTGCCGATAACTTTGACAGAAGAATAGGAAAACTGTACGAAAAAGGCAGTTTTCAGGATGCTCTTAATAAGCTTGTACACTTTTCGGCTAAGTATGTAAAGGCTGTCAGATCGCTTGATCCGCTGCGTTATGATGATGTTGAGAGCAATACACTTATTTATACTCAGCAGCACGTTATGGCGCTTATGGTACGTTTTTATAACGATTGCACAAATGATAACGGCAACTTTATTCCAGAAAACAGATCTGTCGCTGTCAAGAGTGTATTGAGCGGACTTTGCATTACAGCTGCCAACAACGGTCTGAAACTGGATGAGATCAACAAAGATCTTGAACAGAAGTTCAAGATATGTTGGAATGATGACGGTAGTTTTTGTTTGAAAACCGCTGACGGAAACCTCGTTGCAAAGAATTTCAAGGGTTATGTAAAGCCTGATTCAGAGCATGAGCCTGCAAAATTCAGAGCTATTTGCACGGATAAGAGGCAGTTTATCCTTACAGTAGGTTCAAAAGAATTCAAGCGAGTACTTGTATGTTCACCAAGCGGCAAATTGCAGATCGCCAAATTTGACCCGAGACGCCGCATATCACTGTGGAATATAGGATAACCATAAGAGTATAAGCAGATATCATCGTAAATACTGCCATCCACAGTCTTTCATCGGAGAATAACTATGTAAGTGGTCGATTTGTCGTTTGACAAGCGACCACTTTTTCTTTATATGTGGTATAATGAGATCATCAAAGAAAAAGGAGGTCTTCGATATGATCGGAGCATTATTGGGCGATATGATAGGCGCACCCTACGAGTTTGACAGAGGTGCAAAAACAAAAGACTTTCCGCTTTTCAGCAAGAATTCAGAGTTTACGGACGATTCCGTTATGACCATCGCTGTTGCCGAGGCACTGCTCGATACCCTCGGTCAGACGGACGAGAACATCACTTTGGCACTGATCGCTTCTATGCAGAAATGGGGCAGGAAATATCCTAACGCAGGATATGGCTGTATGTTCAGCCAATGGCTGCACGAAAAGGATCCGAAGCCCTATGGAAGCTTTGGCAATGGCTCTGCGATGAGAGTTTCCTCTGTTGGTTGGCTTTTTGATGATCTCGAAACAACTCGTCATATTGCGGTACTTACTGCATCTGTGACCCACGATCATCCCGAGGGTATAAAAGGTGCAGAGGCAATCGCCAGTGCGATTTTCCTTTCCATAACAGGAAGCAGCAAAGATGAGATCAGGGACTATATTACAAATGAGTTCGGTTATGATCTCTCACGCACCTGCGATGAGATCAGACCTGGTTATCACCATGTGGAGACCTGTCAGGAAACCGTGCCTGAAGCGATCACTGCTTTTATAGAAGGTCAGGATTTTGAAGATGTGATACGAACTGCTGTATCACTTGGCGGCGACTGTGATACGCTCACTTGCATTGCCGGAAGCATGGCAGAGGCGTTTTACGGTGTACCTGAAGTATTAGCGGCGCAATGCACAAAGCGCTTGCCTGAAGATCTGAACGCTGTACTTGAACGATTTGCAAAATACTTGCCGTATCTTTGATTGAAAAAAACAAAGGCTGCGTAACAACCCTGCTGCGCAGCCTTATATTCATAACTTAAACGCCTCTATATCGGAGCACTTTAAGCGTTCCCATTTATCTTTGTTCACATATAAAACGCATAGCGGTCCTTTCTTCATCGTTTATCATGACCTGACCGAAAGCAGGTGTGCAAATAAGGTCAATTCCGGAAGGCGCAAGGAATCCCCGTGCAACAGCTATTGCTTTAACAGCCTGATTTATCGCGCCTGCACCAACAGCCTGTACTTCAACACCGCCGTTTTCTCTGACTGCACCTGCAATAGCGCCCGCTACTGAATTCGGAACCGAACGTGAAGAAACCTTTAGTATTTCCATAAACTTGTCCTCCTATTTATCTGATTATGATACGCTGTATATCTATAGCTTTTCCTGTTTTTTCATCAAACTCCACAACAACGGCATTTATAAAGCTCTTCTCGGTGCTTTCTGAGAATTTAACAGGAACACGTTTTTTGAATTTTGTTATTACAATATCCTTATCGACACCGAGTACTGACAGCTCCGGACCGGTCATTCCTACATCGGTAATATACGCAGTATGTCCGGCAAGAATGGTTTCATCAGCTGTCTGAACGTGTGTATGAGTTCCGAGAACAGCAGTAACTCTTTGCTGAAGATAAAAACCCATTGCTTTTTTCTCGCTGGTAGCCTCAGCATGAAAATCTACAATAATATTTGGAGTATCTATATCCTCGAGCAGCCTGTCTACAACATTGAACGGATTGTCAACAGGTTCAAGATATAGAGTTCCGATAAGATTTACAACTGCGATTTTGTAGGGGCACATATCTATTACAACAACGCCGCGCCCTTCAACGCCTTCAGGGAAATTGGCAGGCCGCAGAAGGAATTCGTTAGAATCGAAATCATCTATTATCTCCCTGCGCTTAAAGCAATGATTTCCTGTTGTGATAACATCAACACCCATTGAAAACAGTTTCTGTGCTGATGCAGGCGTGATACCATTACCCTGCGCAGAATTCTCCCCGTTTACAACTGTGATATCAATACTATGATCTTGTTTAATGCGATACAGCTGCTTTTGGAGAAGTTCACAACCGCTGTTTCCTACAACATCACCTACAAACAGTAATTTCATAGCAATCCCCTTTTCTAATCTTGATATGATTATACACTATTATTTTTCATTTTTCAAGTGATTTGCTATATTTATTTATAATGCAAAAGACCTGCAAAGCTAAAAAGCAATGCAGGTCTTTAGATTTAGCTCGATCAATCATCAGATCCTTCTGATTCATCATCTGCTTTAGTATTCTCTTTTACTTCGACCGGAGTGCTGTCAACGATCAGCGTTCCCTCCATAAGCTTCTTGAAGGTCTCGCCGTCGATCTTTTCATGCTCCATAAGATAATTAGCAAGCTCATGAAGCTTATCAATGTGGTCTTTGAGGATAGTTTCACACTTTTCAAATGCATCCTCAACAACTGCACGGATCTCGTGGTCGATCTCAGCAGCAACAGCATCTGAATAGCTTGGTGTAGCGCTGTAATCTCTGCCGAGGAATACCTCATGATCGCCCTGTCCGTAAACGATAGGACCAAGGTTATCACTAAAACCGTACCTTGTGACCATAGCTCTTGCGGTAGATGTTGCTCTTTCCAGGTCATTTGATGCGCCTGTAGAGATATCATCAAGGATCAGCTTTTCAGCAACACGTCCGCCAAGCAGAACGATAATGCTTTCAGCCATCTGATTTTTGCTTACATAGCTATCATCCTTTTCAGGTCTTGACATGGTAAACCCGCCTGCCTGACCACGAGGAATGATAGTAACGTAGTGTACATCATCCTGCGTCTTGCAATAGTAATGACAAAGTGCGTGGCCGCTCTCGTGATATGCTGTAAGCTTTTTCTCCTTATCAGTAACTATCCTGGACTTCTTTTCAGGTCCCATAACTACCTTGAGAGAAGCTTCTTCGATATCTGCCTCAGTGATCGCTTTTCTGTTATTTCTTGCAGCAAGCAGTGATGCTTCATTTACAAGGTTTTCAAGATCTGCACCTGTAAATCCTACGGTTGTTTTTGCAATAACTTTCAGGTCAACATCAGGACCCAAAGGCTTATTTCTTGTATGGACTTTAAGGATCTCTTCTCTGCCCTTTACATCAGGTCTGCCGACAACGATATGTCTGTCGAATCTGCCCGGTCTTAAAAGTGCAGGGTCAAGGATATCGCGGCGGTTTGTTGCAGCCATTACGATGACGGAGGTATTATCCTCAAATCCGTCCATTTCAACAAGCAGCTGATTAAGAGTCTGCTCACGTTCGTCATGACCGCCGCCAAGACCGGCACCTCTCTGACGGCCAACAGCATCTATCTCATCGATAAATATGATAGATGGCGAATTCTTCTTTGCCTGCTCAAACAGATCTCTTACTCTCGATGCACCGACACCGACGAACATTTCTACGAAATCAGAACCCGAGATAGAGAAGAACGGTACCTTTGCTTCACCTGCAACTGCACGCGCAAGAAGAGTTTTACCTGTTCCCGGAGGTCCCTCAAGCAAAACGCCTTTAGGGATCCTTGCTCCGATCTCGATATATTTTTTGTTAT
Organism: uncultured Ruminococcus sp.; assembly: GCA_902786965.1. Taxonomy (GTDB): domain Bacteria; phylum Bacillota; class Clostridia; order Oscillospirales; family Ruminococcaceae; genus Hominimerdicola. The sequence goes on from CADAEJ010000001.1 coordinate 16,966, forward strand.
CACGCAGAAAATCAACGATCTCCTGTAATTCTTCTTTCTCTTCATCAGCACCTGCAACATCGGCAAAAGTTGCTTTCTTTGCACTCGCCGACAGCTTGGCATTTGATTTACCAAACGACGACATTTTGCCGCCATTTGCACTCTTCATCATAAACACGAAGAAGAAGATCATAACACCGAGCATAAGAAGCGTTGGTATCATATTAAGCAGAAAACTGTTATCCGAGATAGGTATCAGATCGTATTTTAACGGCTCATTCGGATACTTTTCATCATAAAGCTTTCTGTAGTTATTCTCATTCTCACCGCTGAGAAGTTCATTGGCAAACAGCGATACATTTGGCACGCTATAGACATGAGATTTTGTATCCTTGCTCTCTCCGCGAAGCTTATATTTAAGCTCGCCGCTACCCAGATCAAGACTGAACTCACTTACCTCAAGCTTGTCAAAATGCTCCATTACCTCTGAATACTTCACATTGTCAGAACCTGAGGTCATATTCATAAGCATGAATACGATTCCGCCAACAACACAAAGTGAAACGAGAAAATAGATAAGCAACGTCTTTCCGCCACTACTTTTCAATACATCACGACCTTTACTCTAATTATATTTTACTTTCCTTTTCAAAAGAATTATATTACTTTATTGTGATAACTATATGATATCATCAATAGCAAATGTTAGCATATTTTTAGTTGTTTCAGATATTTTCACTCTTTCACAAACTCCGCTTCCCTCAACGAACACCGCACCTATATCATCATACATGATAACCGCACTTTTTCGCCTATCCAAAGAGAAATTATTTTTCAGCAGTTTTCTTATGCTGTAATCAACATTTCTGTTGACCAAACGGATCTTATCTCCCTCACTATAACTGCGGAGCACAATTCCGCCTATAATTTTATCATAATCCAAGCAGCAATTTGCAAACATTTTATGAACATTTGCATAATCGCAGTCAATGTTTTCCATTTTTATGATTTTTACATCAATATTTCTGCCTGCAAAACAGTATTTACCATCACCGTTGATACCTACGGGACTAATATCAGATTTAGAATTGCTGATTTTATGGTCTATAAAAAGAGAGTTGTTTTTGCATACAATAAATGAATCTTTAGCAATATTTAGCTTTCCGTCTGTTTTGATAATTCTATATATTAACGGAAGTTTTTCATGAGAAAAGACAAGTCCGTTTCTTTCAAGCCAACGCATTATTACCCTATCCTTGATGCAGTCATCAAATTCGTGAAAAGCTGTCAGGTTTATCACACTGCCGCAGCAGCATTCATCAAAGGCTTTATCAGCGGTCCTCTCAAGGAATGACAGATCTTTTCTCAGATACGAAACAGTATTTGCATAGCTTTTCATAAGAGAAGGATTTATTCTTAAAAGCTGAGGTATTATATTATGCCTTACTTTATTGCGTGTATATTCATCTGTGAGGTTGGTAGAATCAGTAACAAAGTCCTGCCATTCTGCTTTCAGATAATCAATGATCTCTTCTCTTGTGCAGTTTATAAGAGGTCTTACGATCCTGTCACGTTTGGGCGGGATCGAACATAAGCCTTTCAGACCTGTGCCTCTGGCAAGGTTGAAAACTGTAGTTTCTATGCAATCGGAAAGGGTATGTGCCGTACAGATCTTATCTGCCTTGATAGAATCAAAGATTCTATATCGCAGTTCTCTTGCTCCCTCTTCAATTGAGACAGCATTTTCCTTGCAAAACGCATTGACATCTATCCTATGGACAGATAATTCTATATTGAGCTTTTTACATAATTCCTCGCAGAATTGCTGGTCACGCTCGCTTTCCCTGCCTCTCAGCTGATGGTTTACATGACAGGCACATACATCATATCCCAGTTCATTTAAACACAAAAGGAGTGAAACGCTGTCGGCACCGCCAGAAAGGCAAACCAGCAGACGTTCACTCTTTTTAAACATATCAAACTCTTTAATAGTATCGAGAACCTTGTTAAGCATATTATCCATCGTATTTTGCAAATTTGTTCAATGATGTAAAAAGTGTATATTCACCTGTCCAGCCAAGTTCAACCGTTGCAGTCTGCCCGTGACGGTTTTTGGCAACTATGCACTCAGCAACCGACTTATCTTCGCTATCCTGTTCATAGTATGCACCGCGGTATAAAAACAGGATAATATCTGCATCCTGCTCGATAGAACCCGATTCACGCAGGTCGGAAAGCATAGGTCGTTTATCATCTCTTTTTTCAGAGTTTCTTGAAAGCTGCGAAAGCGCAATTACAGGTACATTCAGATCCTTTGCCATGAGCTTTAGCTGTCTGGTTATCTCGGAGACTTCGTTTACACGGCTGCTATGCTTGTTAGGCGATTCCATGAGCTGAATATAGTCAATTACAACAAGACCGAGATTCTTCATCCTACGCAGTTTAGCTTTCATCTGCGGAACAGTAATGCCCGCACCGTCATCCAGGAATATCGGCAAACGCCCGATAACATCAGCTGCTTGCGCAAGTTTGTTCCAATCTTCTTCACTTATCTGACCGTTACGCAGACTGGTATTATTGACCTTAGCTTCTGAAGAAAGTATTCTGGATGCAAGCTGTTCCTTGCCCATCTCAAGGGAGAAGATGGCAACGTCTCTGCCTGTTTTTTTACAGCAGTTAACAGCCATATTGATAGCAAGTGCAGATTTACCCATAGCCGGACGTGCTGCAAGGACGATAAGGTCTGTCCTGTTAAGACCGGTCGTAACTGCGTCAAGATCGGAAAATCCGGAGCTTGCACCGAGTTTATCAGCAGCATCAGCACCTGTTATCTCCTGTAGATGATCAAGTGTCCCGACAACAACCTCGCTGATTGGAGTAAGGCCTTCTAAATTTCTGCCCTGGCGAATGTCAAAAACCTTCTGCTCAACATCGTCAAGCAGATTATCAGCAGTCGTAGAATTCTCATTAGCTTGTTTTATAGCGTACTCAGCAACGCCGACCAGCTGCCTTGTCAATGATTTTTCTATGACCATATTACAATGGCTTTCAATATTAGCTACGCTGGTAACGTTATGTATAAGACCGCTGAGATATTCACGAGCCATCTGTGAATTACTGAAAACACCTGCTTTAACTGACTCATCAATTATAGAAACAATATCATCAGCCTTGCCGACCGAATAAAAGCGCATAATGATCGAAAACAACGTCTGATGCTGAGGTCTGTAAAAACAATCGGCTGACTTGATTATCTCTGCGACCTTGTCTATACACTTGGGGTCATAAAGCATGCCGCCTATGACTGCACATTCAGCCTCTTGCGAGTACTGGGCATTGGAGCTCATAAGATCGGCAGCAAACTGCTCTTTCAGATCAAGTGCCATTTAAATCATTCCTCTACAACTTTAATCCTGATGCTGCAGGAAACGCCCTGTGTCAGCTTGATAGCTGCGCTGAAATCGCCAAATGACTTGATCTCAGAACCAAGTGCGATCTTTTTCTTATCAACATCGACACCATACTGCTTTTTAAGCTCATCACTTATTATAGAACCTGTTACAGCACCAAAAAGCTTTCCACCCTGTCCGGCTTTAGCTTTTACAACAACTTCCTTATCTTTGATCTTCTCAACAAGTGCAAGGTTATCAGCCTTTTCAACGTCTATCTTGTGCTGCTCGGAAGACTTTTTACCCTGAAGGTCGTTAAGGTTCTTCTGTGTAGCTTCAAGTGCAAACCCTTTCCCGATAAGGAAATTTCTTGCGTATCCATCGGCAACGTTAAGAACATCACCCTTTTTTCCTGATCCTTTAACATCTTTTAATAGAATTACTTTCATATGAAACACGCCTTTCGTTTTTCGTTAACTGTTATTTCTGATATAATCATCAATTGCATTTTTGAGCATCTGCTCTGCACTTGAAATGTCAGTTTTAAGCTGGCAGGCAGCCATAGTGTGATGTCCTCCGCCGCCAAGAGACTCCATAATTACCTGAACATTGACTGCGCCCAGGCTACGAGCAGAAATATTGACTATCGAATTGGATTCGTACATAACAAATGATGCAACAACGTTGGATATACCAAGCATATCATCTGCTGCCTGTGAAGCTGCGATACGAATATTGGAAAACTGCTCGGTCGTAGCCGCGATAGCACATTTATGATAGATCTCGGCAGAATTGATGATAGTAGACTTCTGGTGATAGGTCTCAATTGAATTGGCAAATAGCTTTTTGACCGCGATGCTGTCTGCACCCATACGCTTCAGGTAAGCAGCCGCCTCAAATGTACCTGCACCTGTTCTCATAACAAAATTCTTTGTATCAAGCATAATACCCGAAAGCAGAGCTTCAGCCGCATGAACAGAAAGCTTGCTCTTGTCACCGAAATACTCAACAAGGTCGGTAACAAGCTCACTTGCAGATGATGCACCAGATTCAAGATACGTCATAACTGTAGGCTCGATAGCATTTACCATACGCCTGTGGTGGTCAATAACAATGACCTCTCTTGCTCTTTGCAGTATCTCGGGTGATTCAACAAGCTTTGGGTTATGCGTATCAACGACTATAACAAGGGTATTGAAATCAAGCCTGTCAAGACCCTCCTGGGGCGTGATATAATAGTTGGTGATATCATTCTGGTTAATATAATCAATAAGTGGTTTTGAGAGGTTGCTTACGGGATCTACCACCACATAAGCCTCTTTGACAAGCGGTTTTATTGCACAGCAAAGACCTGTTGCCGCACCAACGGCATCAAGATCTGCATATCTGTGACCCATTATCAGAACTCTGTCAAAAGCAGTGATACGTTCAAGCATCGCCTTAGCGACCATTCTGACTTTGACTTTATTGTTCTTGTCACTTGAGCTTGAAACTCCGCCAAAGAATTTGAACTCTCCGTCTTCGTGAACTGCCGCCTGGTCTCCGCCTCGTCCCTGACAGAGCTCAAGCGCCTGTCTTGCAAGTTTTTCGCTTTCTGCAAGACTTGCAGCACCACGACCGACTCCGATAGACAGTGTTATGTTGTTTCTGTTATCAACAGAGATCTTTCTCGCCTCTTCAAGTATCTTGAACCTTGCTTCGATTTTGGGTGCAAGGTGTCTTTCCTCCATAAAGATATAAAATCTGTCTGAGGAGGTCTTTTTCGTTACGGCAGTAGTTCCCTCAACAAAATTCTCTATAAGTTTTTCGATTTCTACGATAATATGAGCTTTCTCGCTCTCCCTTATATTTGCAATAACATCATCAAGGTTATCAACATTTATGATAATTATAGATTTCTGCGCCTGTTTGGTTTCATATTTTAACTCTATATAGTCAGAAACATCGTTAAAATAGATAAGTGCAAGAGGGTCTTTGGCAACATCGCTATGTACTGCTTTTGCTTCATAAAACCTCTTTGCAACACATACAAGGTCACCCTGTGGAACAAAGACTTTCTGAAGATCGATATTACATACATCTGCAATTTTTACTCCGTAAGCGTCCTCTGCCGACAGGATGTCGATAGAAAAACGTTTATTATACCACAGTATCGTGGCTTTTGAATCAATAATGACAGCAGGAGCAGGAAAATTCATCAAAGAATTCTTTTCCTTGCGTGAGATAGCTGTTGCAAGGCGTGTAATGCTCTTTTTAGTAAGGTTTTTAAATACGATCGCTTCAAATATCAGCAAAAGTACAGATATAAGACAAATTATCATCAAAACCTTACCGCTGCCTGAGTAATCAGGAGATCTTTTCAGAAGAAATGCAGATATAAGACCCGAAAGCGCAACTACTGCAATAGTAAGTCTTATCAGCGCATTCAGACCATTAGACCTTTTCAAATCCCAACAACTCCTTTTAAATACATTTGCTGTTTAAAGCTCCATTATAATCGGCAGGATCATAGGAGAACGCTTAGTCTTGGCAAAAATAAACTCCGAAAGATTGTCCTTCATTTTTCCCTTGATGCTGTTCCAATCCTTCATGTTCCTGTCAAGGCAGTTTTGAAGTGATTCTGTAAGAAGCTTTCTCGCCTCTCCGAGCAGTTCCTCGCTCTCTCTTACATAAACAAATCCTCTTGAAACAACATCAGGACCTGCAAGGATGACACCTGTATCTCTGTCTATAGTCGCAACAGCGATAATAAGTCCGTCCTCCGCAAGATGCTTTCTGTCGCGCAGAACGATCGAACCAACATCACCTACGCCGAGACCGTCTACGAAAACTCTTCCGGCGGGAACTGTACCTGTCACCTTCATATCAACACCGTCAGTTTCGATAACGAAACCGTTTTCTCCGATGATTATATTCTCCTCAGGTATGCCGACCGCCATTGCGGTAGCCTTGTGCTGATACAGATGCTTGTACTCTCCATGAACCGGAATGAAAAATTTAGGCTTTGTGATAGACAGGATAAGCTTTTGCTCCTCCTGACAAGCGTGTCCCGAAACGTGGACATCGTAAATATTCTCTGATACAACATGGGCACCAAGCTTCATAAGCTCATTGATGACCCTTGTGACAAGCTTTTCGTTGCCGGGTATAGGATTAGCGGATATTATTATGAAGTCGTTTGGTGTGATTGAGACCTGTCGGTGTTCGTTGTTAGCCATTCTGGTAAGTGCCGACATAGGCTCTCCCTGACTTCCTGTTGTAACTATTACCATTTTATCCGCAGGGTATCTGGATACCATATCTATATCGACAAGCACGCCGTCGGGCACTTTCAGGTAGCCAAGTTCAATGCCTATACTGATAACATTGACCATACTGCGTCCCGATACAGCAACTTTTCTTCCGGTTGAAACAGCATTGTTGATGATCTGCTGAACGCGGTGTATATTTGATGCGAATGTCGCGATAATTATTCTTCTGCCTTCGGCACGAGCAAAAAGGTTTTCAAAGCTTTCGCCTACTTTTCTTTCGCTCATCGTGAAACCCGGTCTGTCAGCATTGGTAGAGTCTGACATAAGCGCGAGAACTCCCCTATTGCCTAGCTCTGCAAAGCGCTGCAGATCAATTATGCCGCCCTCTATAGGCGTATAATCGACCTTAAAATCTCCTGTGTGGATAAGTACTCCCGCAGGGGTATGGATAGCCATTCCGACCGCATCGGGAATTGAATGATTAACTCTTATGAATTCGACCGCCATGCAGCCAAGCTTGACCGTCTGGCGCGGAGTGACTACATTAAGCTTTGCACCTGCAAGTATTCCATGCTCCTCAAGCTTGCCCTCAACAAGTCCGAGAGTAAGTCTTGTTCCATAAACAGGAACATTGAATTTTTTCAGAAAATACGGGAGTCCGCCGATATGATCCTCGTGGCCGTGGGTAAGCACAACGCCTCTGAGTTTGTCGATGTTCTTTTCAACATATGAATAATCCGGCAATACGATATCTACCCCGAACAGCTCACTGTCGGGGAAGGCCATGCCGCAGTCGATGATTATCATATCGTTTGCACATTCGATAGCGGTACAGTTTTTGCCTATTTCGTTAAGTCCGCCAAGCGGAATGATCTTAACGGGAGTCTTCCTTGCAGGCTCGCGCGGCTGTCTGGGTGCACTTGTCTGCTTTGTTCTTGAATTCCTGCTAACCTTAGCATTTACGTTCTTTGCGGACTTTTTCTTCAGATCAGCGCTCTGCTCTGTAGACTCGTTCTTTTTTCTTCGGTAAACCTTTCTGCCGGTCTTATTGTTATTATTGTTCATTTGCTCACTATCTGCCCTTGCGGAAACGGTCTGCAAAGGCTTTCGATATACTCCTTTCATGTCATTTAATATATTGTCTGTTCGGGTAAGGAAACAAAAACGGAGTTTCAGCGCAAAAGCACTTGAATGATATAATGGTAAGTCAAAACCCTGCTTTCGTTCCATATTCTAACGCACAAAATACCTAAATAACATTATACCAAAATACAGCGATATTGTCAAGTAACAGACATTACTTATTATCGTAACATACGACCGGGTCACTATTTGTGCAGATCGTTGATCTTACGCAGCTTTTCAAATATTGTATCGCAAAAAGCTGCTGCGAACTCAGTTTTGGTACTTTCAGCAAAAGCCATAAGGGAGTTCTTATTCTTCGATGGCCTTACAAAGACACGAGTATTCCTGTCACACACAAATACTCCCTCATCACCTACAGCAGTTGTATTTTCAAGTTTTGAAACACATTCTGAACTAATATTGATATACCTCTGCAAACAGCATACCCTATCGACATCAGCAAGCGCTTTTTTCAGACTTATTCTTTCTTCATTAAGGTATCTGCATATCAAAGCCGTTAATAACAAAGCATCGCGCACAAATCCCGCATCGGGCTCACACGCGATCTCACGTGATGAAGCGTCATTTTCACCTGCGCTTACTGTGCAGTATCTATATACCCTCCCCTGAAGGTGCTGCGCCATCTTTTCAGCAGCAGATGGGATGCTGTACGGCAAACTAACAGGAATATTCTTTGCAAACATTATTTTACAGCCAAGCAGGCAAAGGTGTTCCCAGCGAACATTACCGGTAGACTCGCAATATGCATTAGCAGCTGTAAGATCGTTGGATAATTGAAATATGATGTTTTCTCCATTCAGGTCGTTTGCAGGTGAAAAAACACGGTCACAGATCGCTGCTGCAATAATGTCGTTGGTACGGACACTTACATTTATCCCTCGCAGTCGTTTCGGCATTATTTCAGATAATCTTCTGCAATAGGCATATTTCTCGCTTTCAGCGGAAATACAAGCTCCGAATTCGCAGACGGCAGCTGACCTGAATATCTGCGAATCAAAACAATGCGCTATGTCTTCTTCGAGTTTAGCTGTGATCGGCAGTCCGCATTTGTCAACAAATCTGATATCACAGTTTGCATCGACACCGATGAAAACTCCAATGCACGAATCCGTTCTTTGTACAGCGTAACCAAGCTGTCCTATGGTACACACAGATAGATCCAGAACATCAATTCCCGCCGATCTGACACCGCACATAAAAGCCTGTGTCAACACTTCGGAGTTTTCGACCGCACTATGTCCGCAAACGACCCTTTCATTAAGTGAAAGTACTGTACCAACGGCTTTTCCAAGTCTTGAATAGATTGAAACATCTGTTGTGCCGTCAAACAAACTACATATCCCATCATCATCAAAATCAAGTGGTTTTTGTTCTTTCAAGAAGCACACATCTGAATTTGATAGGTCATATGCGGAAACAACGCTATTTTCGGATATATGCGAATTTGACTTTATACTGCTTCCGGCACGTATGACAGCACCGTCAGCTATCCAGACTCTGTTCATTATGTGAGAACCGGTCGAAACAAACGAATTCTCGATCGAACAATTTTTGCCTACAACTGCACATTTACCAATATATGCTCCAATAATTCTTGAACCTTTGCCTATTCTTGCACCATCAGAAATGACGCTGCCGCACCCTACAACAGCGCCGCTGTTTATAGTGACATTTTTACCAATAAAAACGGGCGGGATTATTGTCGCTCCGATAAAATTGCTGTTAGTTTGAGCTGTATATACACTTTCTTTACCGCAAAGCATTTTTGCTTGACAAGCGAGAAACCCTTTAACATCACGCGGGGGCTCGATCGAAGATTTAGTTTGATCAAGGACTTTAAGACGCTCGGGAACAGATAGCAGCACATCTTTTTCATCTGTCAAGTGTAATTGCTTGACGCAGTCACCGTCAATTTTTGCAAATACAAATTCTCCCGATTTATCAGTTACGCAGGTATTCTGACCTGCCTGCTTTATCAGCTCGACAACAGAACTGTCTGAACAGGACAAAGCATCACAAATAAGCAGCGTATCTTCATTAAACACATCTGCACCGGCAAGCTCAACTATGATCTTATCTGCATTATCATAGTGCTTAATTGTATTTTGCAGTATTTTGTCGTGTTTTTCAAATAGTACATATACTTTATTAAGACCGGCAGCTATAAGATTATCAAGAGTTCTTTCAAGTGCTGTTCTTCCGCACAGATCTATCAAAGCTGCAGACCCCGAGCCTGCAATGATCTCAAGTGTTTTTTCTGCTTTTGGACAAAGTATTATTCCTGTCATATATATGCCTCCGATACTGATGATATGTGTATCACTCATTATTGACAGCATAGCATAATTTAATCATATCAGAAAATTTTTGACTTATACCCCTTTTCAAACAGAATAAAATATGATATAATATGCTTGAAATTACAAAGGAAGGAGTTAATCCGCATGACTAACAGTTTTACGGAGCTTAAAAAGAAAGCTCTTGAAAAGTTTTTTTGCACAATGAATCCACAGCAGCAAAAGGCAGTTTTTAAGATGAACGGACCTTTGCTTATTCTTGCAGGAGCAGGCAGCGGAAAAACTACCGTTCTTATCAACCGTATTGCAAATATGATCTATTTTGGCGATGCTTATAACTGTGATGACGCAGTACCACATACTGATGATGAATGCAGATTCCTTGAAAAATACCTGAACAATGAAACGCAAGATACCAAAAGACTGTCTGAGATAGTCGGATCTAACAAAGTATCTGCGTGGAGCATTCTTGCTATCACATTCACTAATAAAGCGGCTAACGAGCTTAAAAACAGGCTTGCAGCTATGCTTGGTGAGGGCAGCACAGATATCACTGCCGCAACATTCCATTCAGCTTGCGTAAGGATTTTAAGGCGAGAGTGTGCAGCACTTGGTTACAGCAGCAACTTTACGATATACGATACCGATGATTCTCAAAGAACGATAAAAACAATACTTAAAGATCTGGATATTTCAGATAAAATGTTCCCGCCAAAGACTATACTTAATGAAATATCCCGTGCAAAAGATGCCATGACTGATGTTGATACTTACGAACAGCAGTCACTGTCAGATTACAGACTTGCAACAATAGCAAAGGTTTACAGAGAATATCAGCACAGGCTTATGCTTGCAAACGCTATGGACTTTGACGATATTATCTTTAATACCGTTTTGCTGTTTGAGAATTTTCCTGATGTACTTGACCATTACCAGAACAGATATAAATACATCATGGTCGATGAGTACCAGGATACAAATACTGCACAGTTCAGACTCATCGAGCTGCTTGCACGCAAGAACAACAATATTTGTGTTGTAGGCGACGATGACCAGAGCATTTATCGTTTCCGCGGTGCTACGATCGAGAATATCCTCAGCTTTGAGGAACAATTCGGATGCGATCCCCAGACAGATGTAATCAGGCTTGAACAGAATTACCGTTCAACGCAGAATATCCTTAGCTGTGCCAATTCCCTTATAAGCAACAACTCCGCAAGAAAGGGCAAAAATCTCTGGACTGATAAGGGCGATGGAGAAAAAGTAACGATATACAAAGCAGTAAACGAAAAGGGCGAGGCACAGTTTATTGCCGATACGATCACCGATGCTGTTGCAGGCGGTGCAAAGTACAGCGATCACGCTGTTTTGTACAGATTGAACGCGCAGTCCAACAGTATTGAACGTGCGCTTATGCAAAGCGGTATCCCCTACAAGATCTTCGGCGGACTGAAATTCTATGACCGCAAGGAAATAAGAGATGTTCTTGCATATTTGCAGGTCATAAACAATCATGCTGATATGCTAAGGCTGAAACGCATCATCAACGAGCCTAAACGCGGTATCGGCGATGCTACGGTCGCTTTGCTCGAACAGATATCTTCCGATCTTGGTGAAGATCCTGTTCAGGTAATGAAGAACTCCGAGGAACTTGCACCTATCGCTAAAAGGGCTAAACAGCTTACAGCTCTTGCAGATATGTTCTATGAGCTTACAGAATTTGCTCAGGACAATACTCTGGAAGATCTTCTGGATGAACTGCTTATTGTCAGCGGATACGGTGAATATCTCAGGCTTCAGGGCGAAGAAGGTATCGGCCGTCTTGAAAACATTGCCGAACTCAAATCGACTATGGCACAGTATGAAGAAGAAAACGAAGAGCCAAGTCTTTCGGAGTTTCTTGAACAGATTTCGCTGTTCACCGATATTGATAATCTTGATGAAAATGCCGATTACGTCGCGCTTATGACAATGCATTCCGCAAAGGGACTTGAATTTCCGACTGTATTTGTTGTTGGAATGGAAGAGGGAGTATTCCCGTCATCACGCGTGGAGAGCGATGATGATGTCGAGGAGGAACGCCGTCTTGCATATGTAGCTATGACACGCGCAGAGAGAAAGCTTTATCTGACAAGAGCGTGTGAAAGAATGCTTTACGGTCATACTGACAGGAACAGGAAATCACGCTTCTTAAAAGAAGTTCCCAAGGAACTGGTTGAAAAGGTTGAGCAGGAGGGTGTATCACAAATTGTAAGCTCAGCAGCAAGCAGCTTCGGAGAAGTCGGTTCTATAAAAAGCATGTCGCTTCGTCAGCAGCTTAATATCAGAAAGAATGAAAAGCCGACTGTTGAAACACAGACTTTTGCCGCAGGTGACAGGATCAAGCACAAGATATTCGGTGAGGGTACTGTATTGAGTGCAGAACCTATGGGAAATGACACGCTTCTGGAGATCGCTTTTGATTCAAGAGGTACAAAAAAACTTATGGCTAACTACGCCAGGATCAAGAAAATATAAAATAAGCCGATGCTTGCATTTTACAACAATGCAGACATCGGCTGTTTATTTCAAGAAAAGGTTTTGACTATGTCATAAACAGTGTCAGTCGGTACCACACTGATACCGCCAAACACATAAAGCATCTCGTAAGGCTTTGATCTCAGGTATGCGATCTGTTCGTTGTTTATCTTATTTGAAACAAGCAATAAAGGAGACGAAATTTTTGCAGCATAAACGCCGCCCGCTAAAGCATCGGGAAAATTCATTCCCGTTGCAGCACAAATACTGTCACCCGCAAACGAACCGCTGAACTCTTTATTGACCTCAATACAGGTCATATATCTGTCCTTACCGGCAACTCTTGTAATGTCCTTCACACCAAGAGCTGATGCTGCTTTATTCATCATAGCATCTGAGATCACACCTTTTCCGCCTATCACATAAGCGTTCTGTACCCTGCCCTTAAGAAACGAAAGATACGCAGCTGTATCATTATCAATTTTTCCATCAGTGGGAAGATAAACAATAGGTGCGTATTTCAAAGCAGCAACCGGACCGATCGAAAGGGCATCGGCATAATTGCCGCCATACACAAAGAAAATATCTGTCGGAGCTTTATAGTACTTTTGTGCGATCGACGCAGCTGTTGCATATCTGTTTTTGCCTGCGATACGTTCTACTGTAAGCTTTTCTTTTTTCAGCTTTTCCTCGACTGATGAACTAACAGCACCCGTACCTCCGAGAATGATGACTTTTTTTGCACTCAAGCCTTTGATCTGGTTCAGTGTTGTATCCGGGAGACTGTCGGTATTAGTCAGCAGGATAGGCGCATCCAAGCGATAGCCGAGCGGAACGCCTGCGAGTGCATCCGCATAGCTCATACCGTTGGCAAGGATCACGGTATCCACTGTATGATAGAACGATTTATAGTAAAAGCCTTCCTTTGCGATCTGACAAGCAGTTTCAAATCTGTTTGCACCTGCAATACGCGCAAAACCCGCATTTACAACACTTATGCCATTCTCCTTTGCGTATTTTTCAAACTTACTGTTCTTGGGACAATAAATAGTTTTTAGCTTATCACACTTTTCAAACGTATTTGAATACAAATATGAAAAAGGACTTAAAACGGTAACGCTTTCAAGCTGAGTACATTCACTGAAAGCATGATCACCAACTTCGCTAACATCAGGGATAACTATGCTTTTTAACCCGCTTTTTGCAAAAGCATACGAATAAATAGCATCAACGCTTTCGGGTAAAACTATATTAGTAAGGCTCTTACAGCCATAGAATGTATAGTTGTCAATAAACTTGATCCCTTCGGGGATATTTATGCTTTTAAGGCTTTCGCATCCATAAAAAGCCCCTTTGTCTATATCAACAAGACCATCATACAAAGTTACGTTTTCAAGGCTTTTACAGTTTTTGAATGCATATTTATCGATAACCTTCAATTCCTGCGGAAGCCTGATGCTCTTCAGATTAGTGCAGCCCAAAAAAGCGTTTTCACCGATAAATTCAATATGCTTGGACAGCACAAGATCTGTAAGATATGTGTTGCCGGTAAATATATCATCAGCCATCAGTCTAACAGGTTTACCGCCAAGGGTATCGGGGATCGTTATTGTTTTTGCTTTGGTATCACCAACATATTTCTCGACAAACACACAAGTTTATAAAAACGATAAACAAAATCTCCCTGCTGATAGCTCTCTGCGCTTGCGGTCATGCTTGCCGTATCGTAAAATGTGTTTTGTGACAACAGAGATGCACTGCCAAAAAGCAAAACAAGCGTTAACGCAGCTGCCAATAATCTTTTTATCATTTTTTGTCTCCCCTTGTATATATTATCTGAATCATATTATAACTTTTCACAAAACGATAATCAAGCAAATTGTGCTTTTTTAAGCATTTTAAGCTATTTTTAAGATTTATAGCGGCGCAAAAAAAGCCGACACCTGCGATAAGCAGATATCGGCTGAATTTGCTTGGATCAGATAATATCGTCTTCCTGATTAGGAATGTTAAGCTGCTTTTTCGGAACGCGCTTGATAGGGTCATAAACCCATTTTTTGCACGAATAATCCGCATCTACAAGGCCCATCTTCTCACAAAGAACTTTATTGCCCTCTCTAGAGCGGTTACCATACAAGCAATAAGAGCAGGAAGGCTCTATTCCATTACCAAAATACTGTTTCTTTGCCATTTTGACGCAACTCCTTTTATATCAAGTAAAGATACTTTTTATCCTTGTTAATTATATCACACTCTCTTTGAAAATGCTACCCTTTTCTTTATTTTCAGCAAGAAAATCATCAATATTAGACAAACTGATGGAACAAAATTGTTCATTTTAACGAAAGTCTTTTCACTTTCAGCAAACGCCTGCATACTTTCAGGCAGCATTATCTTTTTAAGCCAAAGACAGTTAGCATAAGAAAGTATACACGCAAAAGGTCTTGTGAGCAAAAAGTATTTCAGCGAGTATCGGTTGGCTGTAAGTGTTTTTATCTGCATAAAAACACATATACCTCCAAATGAACAAACACCCGCAATTACAGGGATCGCTGCATACGATGGGCTTTGCAATCCGGACAGGTTTGAAATATCAAGCATCGACCGCAAGAACCTGTCAGCGCCTTTGATACCGACTCTGTGTGATATCATACCCAGTAAACCATAATGATCAAGTGCAGAGAGAAAGGTGGAAAAGAAAACAATAAGTGTACATACACCTACAAGCGACTTCCCTGCTGACAATACCGAATCAGTTATGATCTCACTGCTGAAATGTATGCCTGATTTTTTACTTGTAACTTTCAGATCCGCTATTCTGCACACCACAGCAGCGATGATCGCATTGCTTATTGCGCAGGAAAGAAAGATTATCAAGCCGATCGTTGTGTTTCCATACAATTCAAGTCCCACTACATAGCATAAAAATGCAGGTCCTGCTCCGAAACAGCAGCACTGCATTACCTGTGCTGTTGTTACATCAATACACCTTTTATCATACATATCACTGAGAAGTTTAGCCCCGAGCGGATAGCCTGCGATATTTGATATCAAGAAGATGCTGAATAAGCTCGAAGGCATTCCAAGCACATATCTTGAAAACAGCGAAAACGGCTTTGACAGCAGCCTGTACAGCCCGCTTGAAACTACGATGCCGGAAACAGCCATAAACGCAAACAGCGAGGGAATAATAATATTCATACACATTTCGATCGAACTTATAATACTTTGTTTAATGTGCACTCCGTCAGTTATCAGGATCATACAGTACCATATGATAAGCCCTGCCAGAAGATAATACAACAGTTCTTTAAGATATTTTTTCATAGATATACCTCTGCATCAGTTGATATAAATATGTATATGTGAACCTGAGGCGCAATATAATTCAATAGGACAACTGCGTTCAATAATACTGCGGAGGATAAAATGATGAACATAAAAAATACGACTCTCGGATTTGTTGGTAAGGTGAAAGATCTGGCGTATCTTGGCTCTTACGTAACGATCACTGATAATAGATCGGTACTTGTCGAAAACTGCCGCCAGATCTGCGAGTGCAGCGATATAATGGCAAAAGTAGGTGCTGGTGACTACATTGTTGAGATCTGGGGTAAAGGCTTAAAGCTGTCTGATTATACACAGGACAGCGTTATGATAGACGGTATAATAGATAGTGTAAAACTTATCTCAAAGAGCTTCAGAGAAAGACGTGACGGCATATGAGAAAAAGTCAAAAAAGAAGATATGTACCGTTTCTTAAAATCAGTTATAAAGTCAGAGGAGGATCGTTCAGCAGACTTTACAAACTTATAAAAAGTGAAAGACTTCACGCTGACAATGTGTGCGAACAAAACAGCGAGATCACTGCAAATATACCGTTTTACAGCTGCAAAAGGTTTGAAAGAATATGTGCTGAATGCGGGTGTGAGTCTGAAAGGCTCGAAGATGGAGACATCGTAAAAGCTGTTAAATGGGTACTGCACAGACCGGCGCTGTTCATAGGGCTGATGATGGTTTTATTGCTGATAATGTATTTAAAGAACATTGTGATAAGATTTGATATAAAGAATGAAAATGAAAAGATACGCTCGGATATTATGAACGTATTGAAAGAGGAAAACATTACAGTTGGTTCATACATACCTGATATTGTTCTTGTAGATGCTGAAAGAGCTTTAAAGCAGCGCGTTGAGGGTATAAGCTGGGCAGGTATCACGCGCAAAGGCAACAGTCTGATAATTGATGTTATAGAAAATATCCCGGCAGAAAAAGGAAGCTACAGCCGATTTCCTTCTCACTTGATAGCAACGGAGAATGCAACGGTCGAAAAGGTCATGCTGCTTGATGGACAGCTCAAAACTGTTATCGGCAGCGGTGTACGCAAGGGTGATATAATCATAAGCGGCATTGTTGAGACTAACAAATCAAAATGGGTCGATGGCAAGGAAGAAGTTGAAAGCAAAGTAAGGTATACCAGGTCTATGGGAACAGTTGAAGGTACATTTGAAAGAACAGTTGTTTTTGAACAAAACTTTGATGATACTGTAAAAAAGCAGACAGGAAATGTGTACAGTCAAAAATACCTTCGGCTCTTTTCGGCTGATATTCCATTGTTTTTCAAATCAAAAACAGGGAGTTTTTACACAGATGAAGAAGTGAATAATGCTCGTGTTTTTGGTAAAGTTCTGCCGTTTGGCATCAGAACGCTTACATTAACGGAATATGACAGAAAACCGATAAGATACAGCAAAGAGCAAGCATTAGATAAATGCCGTGAGAAAAGTTCTAAATATGAAGAGAACTTCCTATCAGAATATAAGATAAAGAATAAAACTGAATCAATTAAATACACTGACAAATGTGTAAGATTAGAAATAACTTATTCTCTTTATGGAAACATATGTGAAGAAGCCGCATTTTTTATAAAAAAATAGAAAATTTATGTTTAATATGTACGATTTTTTGTTGCAATCGAAAGAAAAATGTGATATACTATGATTGGTTTGGTATGCAAAAATCTAAAAAGAAAAATAAAGGATAGCTGTTAATGGTTCAAAAAGAGATAAAAGCCGATAAGATAGAAACGATCCTTACTCTTTTCGGCAACTATGATGAAAATGTAAATCTGATACAGCGCGAATTTGATGTTGTTATTCTCGGCAGAGGCGATAACCTTACCGTTTCGGGCGAAGAGAAGAATGTATTTGAGGCATGTGAAGCCATCAAATCGCTGATAACGCTGATCGAAAAAGGCGAAACGCTGACAGAAACTACAATTCGCTATGTATTCTCACTTGTAAGAGAAGGCAGGCAGTATGAGATAAATCATCTGTCTGACGGTGCGATATGCGTGACCGTCTCGGGAAAAGCTGTTAAACCCAAAACGCTTGGGCAGAAAAAATACGTTCAGGCGATCAAAGATAAGACCATTGTTCTCGGAGTCGGTCCTGCGGGAACAGGTAAGACGTATCTTGCTGTAGCAATGGCTGTAAAGGCATTCAAGGCACACGAGGTCGAAAAGATCATCCTGACACGTCCTGCTGTTGAAGCAGGTGAAAAGCTCGGCTTTCTTCCGGGTGATCTGCAAAACAAGGTCGATCCTTATCTTCGTCCGCTTTATGATGCCTTGTTTGAGATGCTCGGGCCTGACACATTCAACAAACAGCAGGAGCGCGGCTGCATCGAAGTTGCTCCGCTTGCATATATGCGCGGAAGAACACTTGATGATTCCTTCATTATTCTCGATGAAGCGCAGAACACAACACACGAACAGATGAAAATGTTCCTCACAAGGCTTGGATTCAATTCAAAAATAGTCATAACAGGTGATATAACGCAGATCGACCTGCCGGACGAAAGAAAATCCGGACTGATCCAGGCGATGAATATATTGAAAGATATTGATGATATCAGCATTTGCAGATTCAATCAGAACGATGTTGTGCGCCATAAACTCGTTCAGGATATAATCATGGCGTACGAAAAATACAACAGAAAGAATGTGAAAAACAATGGGTAAGGTCAAAGTTTCTATCGCAAACAATCAGACTCAGGTAAAGATCCCCGTAGGCATCAGACTGCTTGTAAGACGCTGCTGCCATGCCGTTACAGAATACGAGGGCTTCAACGACGATTTTGAGGTTTCGGTATCGTTCGTTGATGACGAGACCATTCATAAACTTAATCTTGAACACCGAAATGTAGACAGGTCAACTGATGTACTGTCCTTCCCTCTTGGTGAGAACGGCAAGTATGACTTAAACCGCGAAACAGGAGCATTTCTGCTGGGTGATATAGTTATCAGCCTTGAAACTGCCTGCCGTCAGGCAGAGCTGTATGAGCATTCTCTTGAAAGAGAAGTAGGCTTCCTTACAGTCCATTCAATGCTGCATCTGCTTGGTTATGACCATGAAAAAAGCTCTCTTGAAGAACGCATTATGCGTGAAAAAGAAGAGGCTATACTTGGCAACCTCGGTATTTCGCGCGATGCAACATTTATCGGCGAGCATGAGCATAACGATACATAACGAGAATTGATAAGGAAAGAAAAATGAATAAGCAAATTACCACTAAAAACGCTTTTGTTACTATTGTAGGAAGAGCAAATGCGGGAAAGTCTTCCCTGCTTAATGCACTGGTAGGTGAGAAGATCGCTGCTGTCAGCAATAAACCGCAGACGACCCGTACAAAAATAACCGGAGTTCTGACCAAAGGCGAAACACAATATGTTTTCATTGATACCCCGGGAATGCACAAAGCTTTCAACAAGCTCTCTGAGCATATGCTTAAAACTGTAAGTGAAAGTGTAGCGGACGCAGAAAACATTATTATGATGTGCGATTGCACAAAGAAGATCTCACAAAATGAGCTTGATCTTATTAAGGGCTTCAGAAAAACAGATAATGTAATTCTGCTGCTGAATAAAACAGACTTGATCGAAAACAAGGACGAGCTTATTGAAAAGCTCGCGCAGTACAGCGAACTTTACAGTTTTACTGAGGTCATACCTGTCAGCGTACTTACAGGCGATGGCTTGGATATTGTAATGAATGCGCTTGAAAAGCTTGCTGTTGAAGGTCCGCACTACTTCCCCGATGACAAGTTTACCGATCAGCCTGAACGAGTGCTTATGGCTGAAATGATAAGAGAAAAGGCTCTGTTAAATCTAAACGAAGAGGTCCCTCACGGGATCGCAGTTACGATCGAAAGCGTAACCGAGCGTGATAAAAAAGACGGAGAGCCAATAATGGACGTCACTGCCACGATCTACTGCGAGAGAGACTCGCACAAAGGTATCCTTATAGGAAAAGGCGGCAGTATGCTGCGTAAAATAGGCAGTGAGGCAAGGCAGGAGCTTGAAGATTTCTTTATGATCCGCGTAAATCTTCAATGCTGGGTAAAGGTCAAAGAGGGTTGGCGCAACCGCGAAGGTCTGATAAAGAATTTCGGACTTGACTGAACAGAATAACTCGTAATTATTTTCCGCTTATAATAAACCTATGTTTTGCAGATACTATTTTCAAGGACATGAAAGGTGGTATTTGTATGGATCTTTGGGACAGGTTTTTTGCAAGCGGAAAAATTTCTGATTATATAAAATATGCTTCCAACAAAAGAGGTGAAAGTGATGCTGACGCTGAAAGCGCTGATACTAAAGGAAAAGAAGATAGGTGAAACGAGCAAGGTTGTCAGCGTGCTTACCGCTGAAAGAGGCGTTATTGATATTTTTATCAGAGGCGGTCAAAAAAGTACAAAAAACTCTGCAAGCACGCAGCTATTTGTGTACTCAACACTTTGCGTTGAAGAAAAGCGCGCTTCATCAGGGCAGACTGACTATTATTTAAACAGCAGCGAGCTTATACGCGCATTCCCGAACATACGGCTGGACATAAAGAAAACAGCTCTGGCAGCGTATTTCAGCGAGCTTATCCTTTTCTCGCGAACTGAGGAAACAGGCTATCATGATGTTATGAGACTTGTACTAAACTCTCTGCATTTCCTTGATAATGATAAAATGGATATGGAACTGCTCAAATGCGTGTTTGAATTCAGGCTCCCCTGTGAGATAGGCTTGCGCCCCGATCTTGTCGGATGTGCAAACTGCTTTAAGTACGAAGACGACAAGATGCACTTTGATTACACAGAGAATAAACTGTTCTGTGATGAATGCTACATCACAACGGAAGAATCAAAGGATACGTTATTTGATAAAACTTTATTGTACATTGTAAGGTACATTGCTCTGAGTGATTTTGAAAAGCTATTTTTCTTCAAGATCAGCGAGCGTTATCAGAAAAAACTTACTCAGTTTACTGAATCATTTATAGCATACAATTTCAAAAACAATTTCAAAACACTTGATTACTACAAAGGAATATAGGAGAAACAAATGAATTATATAAACTGCAAAGCACTTGAATTACATAAAATACTCGAAATGCTGTCAGCAAAATGTACTGTGCCAAAGGCAAAAGAAGCTGCGCTTTCTATTCAGCCGAAAACAGATCTTTTTGAAGTAAAAAACGAGATCGCTAAAACATCTTGCGCGCTCGAACAGTCTATCCGCTACGGAACACCCGGGTTTTACAAAGTAAATGACATCAGTGCGATAGCAAAAAGAGCCGAACAGGGCGGCATACTGTCAATAAAAGAACTTATGGAGGTACGCCGTGTTCTTATGCAGACAGATGTGCTGGTAAAATGGTTTGACCAGCTTGAAAACAAGGATATAGTACTTGGTTATCTGTTTGAGAGCCTTTTTCCCGACACTTCCCTGCTGCGCAGGCTCAATGACGCTATAATCGACGAAAACTCGCTTTCAGATGATGCAAGTCCCGAACTTCGCAGCATCAGGCGCAAAATATCGCGTTCACAGCTGTCAATAAGAGAATCACTTGACAAGATGATAAAGTCAAGTGAGGGAAAGAAATATATGCAGGAGTCTATCGTCACTATCCGTGACGGCAGATTTGTTATACCTGTAAAGCGTGAATTCAAGGGTAATGTTGACGGTCTCGTACATGACATTTCTGCGACAGGCTCTACCCTTTTTATCGAACCGATGAGTGTCGTCGAAGCAAATAATGATATTCGTATCCTGCTTGGACAGGAACAGGACGAGATACACCGCATACTGACCGAGTTTTCTTCAGAGTGCGGTCAGCTTAAGGATCAGCTTATATCAAGCTACAATGCTTTGTGTGAGCTTGATGTTTATTTTTCAAAAGCCAATCTTGCCGCTGATATGAAAGCTATGGAACCTGAAATATCAGATGACGGAGTGATCATACTTAACAAAGCCCGACATCCTCTGATAGATGAAAATAAAGTCGTGCCGGTCAACTTCTCAATAGGCACAGATTATAATGCACTTGTCATCACAGGACCAAACACGGGCGGTAAAACAGTCGTGCTGAAAACTGTCGGTTTGCTCACGCTGATGACAATGTGCGGTATGCTGATACCTGCATCTGACGGAAGCAGGATCTCGATCTATAAAAAAGTTCTGGTAGACATTGGCGATCAGCAGTCTATAGAAAATGACCTTTCAACTTTTTCATCGCATATCAGCACTATAAAACATATTCTTGATGAGGCTGACAGCGACAGCCTTGTTCTGCTTGATGAGCTTGGTTCGGGTACCGATCCTGTTGAGGGTGCAGCGCTTGCAGTTTCTATCATCGACCGAATAAAAATGTTTAGATCAACGCTTGTGACAACAACGCATTATCAGGAGATAAAAATGTATGCCATTGATACAGACGGCGTACAAAATGCAAGCTGTCAGTTTGACGTTGAAACTCTTAAACCGACTTATAACCTTGTAATTGGTTTCCCCGGCAAGTCAAATGCATTTGAGATATCACGCAGTCTGGGGATAGACGATGATATCATAAAACATGCAAACTCACTTATTTCATCAGAAAACAAGAAGTTTGAAAACATACTCGACGACCTTGAAAAAACAAGGCTTGAGCTTGAGAAAAACAATCGTCAGGCTCAGGAGTATAAGCGTGAGGCACAGGCACTCAAGGACGAGCTTGAAACGGAAAAAGAGAGATTTGCAAAGGAAAAAGCAGATATCCTTGAACGTGCCCAGCTTGAAGCACAGGAAATAGTACGCAGAGTCCAAAGAGAGTCGCAGGCGCTTGTTGACGAGCTTGATCAGCTGCGCAAAGAAAAGGAAAAAGAAGGCTTTACGCAAAGGGCGATCGATGCGCGTCACAAACAAAAGTCTACGATGAACAAGCTTTATCTTGAAGCAAACCCTGTTATCGAGCAGGAAGATGACGGCTATGTTCTTCCAAGAGCGCTTGTTAAGGGCGACAGAGTGCTTGTATGGGATACAAAGCGCAATGGTATCGTGATAACTCCGCCTGATAATAAGGGATACTGCTTTGTGCAGATAGGCGTCATGAAATCAAAGGTCGAGGTAAGCAAGCTACGCCTTGTCGAAAAGCAAAAGCCTGTAAAAACCTCTAAATCAAATCGGGCAAGCGGTGTATCGACCAAAGGTGTCGAAAGCAGAATGACGCGAAAAGCTTCAACAGAGCTTGATATACGAGGATATGCAGCTGATGACGGTGTTTATGCGGTCGACAGTTTTATTGATGATGCTGTAATGTCGGGAGTCGGAGTGGTGACAATAATCCACGGCAAAGGTACAGGCATATTGAAAAATGCAATAAGGGCGCACTTGAAACACCATCCATCTGTTAAATCCTCTCGCAAAGGTCTGTACGGCGAGGGAGAAGACGGCGTAACTGTCGTTGAATTAAAGTGACTGCTAAACAATAATCCAATATGTTCAAAAAATTACAGGGATCGCTGTGTTGTGCAGCAGTCCCTGTTTTGTTGCACAAAAAAGCACCTTTGCATTTTTGTAAATGCACAGGTGCTTTTTGCGGATACTAAATCATTTCATCAGATGAATATTGCCCAGAACAGGCAGTTCCTTAGCTTTACCGTTGACTGCATTAACAATACCGCAGATTATAAGGATAAGCCAGATAAGTCCGACCAAGCCGCAAACAGCAAGGATTATAGCACCTGCAACAGGTACTCTTCCGACTGTTGCACCAAGGACTGTCATAATAAGACCGTAAGCTACCTCAAATATGAAAAGCGTAAGTCCCTGATTTGCGTGGAAACGCGCGAACTTTGACTGCGGAGCAGCAAAAATCGGGATAAACACCAGAACACCTATGTAAGCAAGAATAGCCATGACCTTATTCTGTTCGATGTCATTTGCGTCCATCTGACTTGAATAATCAGCTGTGTTATTCAAGTTATTCACAAAGTCATTGACAGCCTGCTGTGTGCTGTTCTGATTTGCGTTGCTTCCAAGCGGAGCTCCGCACTTTGGACAGTTTGGTGCGTTATCAGAAACCTGCTCACCGCATATAGGACAAAATGCCATTTCTAACACCTCCTTTAAATAGTATCTATACTAACCTAACAAAGTGAGAAGTATCTCTTTAACCTTGACAGGATTAGCTTTGTTGTTTGAGTGCTTCATGCACTGCCCTATCAAAAAACCGAGTGCATTGGATCTTCCGCTGTGATAATCCTGCACGGTTTTTTCGTTGTTGTCTATTACCTGCTTTGCGATACTTTCAAGCGTTTTCGTATCGCTTATCTGTGCAAGACCAAGCTCGGCTATGATGCTATCGACCTCTCCGCCTTTTTCAAGCAAGACTTCAAATACGGATTTTGCTGCTGAATTGGAGATAACATTACTGTTTACAGCGTCAAGCAGATCATTAAGCATTGCAGATGTAAGCCTTGTCTGTGACAGTCCCTTCTGTGAAGCATTAAGATGTTTTGCAAGCTCCCCCATTATCCAGCTGCAATAGCTTTTAGCGGGATATTTATGGGTGTTTATGCACTCATCGAAAAACTGCGAAAGGCTTTGGTCAAAGGCGATATATTCAGCCTCTTTTGTATCAAGACCGTACTCGGTGACATATCTTATCATCTTTGCATTCGGAAGCTCGGGGATAGTTTCTGCGAGCTTATTTATATCACTTTCACTGATAAATACACTTGGTATATCAGGTTCGGGGAAATATCTGTAATCGTCAGCGTTTTCTTTGCTGCGCATAAGATAGTTTTTGCCCTTTATATCATCCCAGCGAAAAGTCTGCTGATGTATACTTTCTCCGCTTTTCAAAAGCTCTGTCTGTCGGTCAGATTCATAATCTATCGCCCTTGATACAGCTGAAAAACTGTTGACATTTTTCATTTCGCAGCGGGTACCAAGCGCTTCGCCCTCTTTATTCACAGATACGTTCACATCGCATCTGATCGAGCCTTCCTGCATTTGACAATCACAGATACCCAGATAAGCAAGTATCGCCTTGAGTGTTTTCAGGTAAGCATATGCCTCACCTGACGATCTGAGGTCGGGCTTGGAAACTATCTCGATCAGAGGCACTCCGCAGCGGTTAAGATCAATATACGTTTCTTCTGCACGATCGCCTGCGTGAACAAGCTTTCCTGCATCTTCTTCGATATGTATCCTTTCAATGCGGACTCTTCTCACCTGCCCGTCATACCAGAACTCAACAAAACCATTTTCACAAATTGGGACAAAGGACTGCGAGATCTGATACGCTTTTGGAAGATCGGGATAAAAATAATTCTTTCTATCCATATGCGAAACTCCGTTGATCGTACAGTTGAGCGCAAGCCCCATTCTGACTGCGTACTCTACGACCGAGCGGTTCAGCACAGGCAAAGCCCCGGGCAGTCCGAGGCAAACAGGGCAAACATTAGTATTTGACTTGCTGCCAAACTCATTTTTGCAGCCGCAGAATATTTTGGTTTTTGTATTAAGCTCTGCGTGTGTTTCAAGCCCTATGACCGTATGATATTGTGACATTTCATATCCTCCGTTCACAGCCTGGGTTTTGGTATGCCTTCAAACGCGGATTCAAAAGCATAAGCTGCATTGAGCAGGACCTGCTCATCAAATCGTTTAGACATAAGCTGCAGCCCGATAGGCAACCCGTTTTTATCAACTCCGCAGGGAACGCTTATTGCAGGAATGCCTGCAATATTAGCAAATACCGTGAAAACATCACTTTGATACATTTTAACAGGATCGTCAAGTTTGTCACCGACCGCAAAAGCGGTTTCGGGCGAGGTCGGCAGGGCAATGATATCGACCTGCTCAAACAAACTGTCCAATCGTTTAGTTATCATTTTTGCAGCAGCAAGAGCTTTTTTATAGTAATCATCATAGAATCCTGCACTCAGTACAAATGTTCCGAGCATAATACGTCGTTTACACTCATCACCAAAGCCCTGTGTACGAGATCTAATGAAAATATCATTTATATCTTTACAGTCTTTGGCGCGATAACCGAAGCGTACTCCATCAAAGCGTCCGAGATTTGACGAGGCTTCAGCCGATGAGATCACATAATAAGCCGCAAGTGCGAGCTTTGTGTTTTCAATGCTTATATCAATTATCTGCGCACCTGTATCTTTAAACAGATTAACAGATCTGTTAAAGCTATCAATAATATCGGGGTGAGAAACGCTTTCAAAAAGTTCACGCGGAACACCTATTTTTAAGCCATAAGCATCACTGCACAATGAATTATAACAGTTATACTTCTTATCGACCGATGTTGAATCACGATGATCTTTATCTGATATCACATCAAAAAGCATAGCCGTATCCTTGACACATTTGCAGACAGTTCCGATCTGGTCAAATGAAGATGCAAAAGCAGTTAATCCATATCGTGAAACAGTACCGTAAGTTGGTTTAAAACCGACAGTCCCGCAGAAAGCTGAAGGCTGTCTTATCGAACCGCCTGTATCGGATCCAAGTGCACAAGCTGCCTCACCTGCGCTGACCGCGGCAGCACACCCGCCAGAGGATCCGCCTGAAACTTTTGAGGTATCATACGGATCGCGGCAAGCGCCAAAATACGAGGTCTGATTAGAAGATCCCATCGCAAACTCGTCCATATTCAGCTTACCGAGCATAATGCCGCCGCTTTGCCTGAGTTTTTCAATAACTGCTGCGTCGTAGGGTGCAACATAGTTTTCAAGCATTTTTGAACCGCAGGTCATTTTAAGCCCTTTGACGCTGATGTTATCTTTTATGCCGATAGGGATACCTGCAATCAGGGGCAAATTCGCGCCGCTCACGCGTTTTTGGTCTATTATCCGCGCTTGTTCAAGTGCATCATCAAAGCATTTTGTGATAAATGCATTCAGCTTTTTATCAACAGTATTTATTCTGTTGATAAATGCCGAAACAAGTTCAGATGAGGATATCTGTTTATCCGTTAACATTTGTGCAAGTTCAAAAGCCTTATATTCAAATAATTCCATAGCTGCTACTCCACTGTTTTAGGAACACAAAAGCAGCCGTTCTTAAAGCTCGGTGCATTGTTTGCAACACTTTGCTGTGTCATACAGCTTTGTGTAACTATATCCTGCCTTAAATCAGCAAAATGCTGCTCAATATCAGCATCTTGCTCATCAACAGCGAGTAAAATATCCGCCATTTCAACTATCTCGTTCATTTGCTTTTCAAATCTGCTCTTTTGTTCAGGCAATATTTCCAGCTTTGAGAGCTGTGCTATTCTGTCAACATCTACAGTCATAATGATCACTCTATCATTTTTCTGAATTGTTCCTCGGTAATGATCTCAATACCAAGCTCCTGCGCCTTGGTAAGCTTGCTTCCTGCTTCTTCACCTGCAAGGACATAATCAGTCTTTTTAGATACCGAACCGGATGCCTTGCCGCCATATTTTTCGATAAGCGCTTTTGCCTCATCACGTTTAAGCGTTGGAAGTGTGCCTGTCAACACAAAGGTTTTTCCAGCAAACCTGTCATCGACCTGAGTTTTAACATAACTTGTGTTTAAGCCATAGCTCTTTAGACTTTCAACAAGTTTTATCATATGTTCCTCGTGAAAAGCCTTATACACACTTGCAGCCATAACATCTCCAAAGCCGTCGATCTCGGCTATCTGCTCAGCAGATGCATTCATTATATTATCAAGGTCGCCGAACTTATCGCACAAAAGCTTTGCAGATGCCTGACCGATATTTCTTATGCCAAGTGCAAAAACAAGTCTGTCAAGCGAATTGCTTTTGGAGTTTTCTATTGTGGTAAGAAGATTATTGGCAGACTTTTCCTTGAAGTTGTCAAGCTCTGTGATGTCTGACATACGCAGCTTATAAAGGTCAGCGACCGAGCTAATAAGCTTATTGTCAAGCAGTACCTTAACTATTTGCGGACCAAGCCCGTCGATATTCATAGCACCCTTTGATGCAAAATGAACAATGCTTCTGAATATCTGTGCAGGGCAATCAACATTCGGGCAGCGGATCGCAGCTTCTTCATCACTTTTTACAAGCTTTGAGCCGCATACGGGGCAGGTATCAGGCAGGGTGAAAACACCGTCAGAGTGTTTTTCCACGCTGCCAAGCACTTCGGGAATGATATCCCCTGCTTTCCTTACGCGGATCGTATCACCAATGCTGATATTCTTCTCTTTTATAAAATCCTGATTGTGCAGTGTAGCTCTTGAAACACTCGTACCTGCAAGAAAGACAGGTTCAAATACAGCAACTGGCGTGACCACACCTGTTCTACCTACATTAAGCTCGATATCAAGCAGCTTTGAGTTTTTCTCTTCAGGCGGGAATTTGTAAGCAACCGCCCATTTAGGAACCTTTGCTGTTGAGCCAAGCTGTTCACGCTGCGCAAAATCATCGACCTTGACAACTACACCGTCAATATCAAACGGCAGCTCGAAACGCTTTTCACCGATCTTCTGAATTTGTGAGATTATTTCATCAGCGGTGGAAACTCTGACATAATCGGGAATAGTTTTAAACCCGAGCTGCTTGATATAATCAAGTGACTGCTTGTGCGATGAAAGGGTTTTGCCCTCTATCTGCTGTACGTTGAATACAAAAATGTCAAGTTTACGTTTTGCTGCGATCTTAGGGTCTTTCTGGCGAAGCGAGCCTGCAGCCGCATTACGAGGATTTTTAAATGGCTGCTCGTCATTTTCCTCCTGCTCTTTTACAAGGTCAAGGAAAACATCTCTTGGCATGTATGTTTCGCCTCTGACCTCGATAAGAGGCAGCTTTTCGGAGATCGTCACAGGGATACTCTTGACCGTCATAAGATTTTTTGTAACGTCCTCGCCTACAAATCCGTCACCTCGTGTAGAGCCAACAGAAAACTCACCGTTATGGTATTCAAGTGATACAGAAAGCCCGTCGATTTTAGGCTCAACCACGAAATGCGGATCATCAACTGTTTTTCTTACTGTATCAACAAAGCTGCGGACCTCTTCAAAAGAAAAAACATCCTGAAGCGAGCCCATCTGCACCTTGTGGGTAACCTTTTCAAATATTGAAACAGGCGCACCTCCCACGCGCTGAGTCGGAGAGTCTTTTCTTATCAGATCCGGAAACTGCGTTTCAAGCTGTTTCAGCTCTCTTTGCAGCATATCATATTCATAATCGGATATCTCGTTGCGGTCCTCAACATAGTAAAGATGGGCATGATAGTTCAATATTTCAACAAGCTCATCTATCCTTTTTTTAGCATTATTCTTTTCCATTGTTTTCTCCATAGCTTACTTTACAAAGTATTATAGTATTAGTATAGCATATCCTGCAGTTATGTTCAATACTTATTATAGTTATTTTTTCAGATCAATTCTGAGATGTTTTCAGTTTTTGTGCAAAAGCGCCCATCTTTATGATATATTCGGTAAGTTCAGCAGATATCTTTTTAGGATCATCCTTCATTCCTGCGCGAACCCATCTGCAAATTACGTTCCATGCACCGCCTGTATTCAAGGATATAAGATAGTATGGATCAAGCTCACCAAAAAGCTCCTGTGGAAAAGCACCCATCGCCACAAGCTCTTCGTGCTTTTCAGGCAGAGTATCGTTAAGCTTTTGAAGTATACGATACATCATATTGTTTTTGTCAAAAAGCAAAAGAAGCTGTTTGTGCTGCAAGCAGAATTCAAATATCATATCAATAGGCAAAGTTTTATTTAGCATGATGAGATGGATTTTGTATTCATTTACAAGAGTGTCAAAGATCGACTCAAGCACGTCCTCCTTTGAATCAAAGTTGCGATAAAAGGTTTTTCTGACAAGCTTTGCCTCAAGTGCTATCTGCTTAACGGTTATCTCTTCATAGGGGTGCTGCTGCATTAGGCGGATAAGTGCATCGCAAATAAGCGCTTTTGATTTGACTGCCGAGGGGTTCTTTGAATCGTTCATAGCCTTTCCTCCCAAAAGTGACACATAAAATGCAAAATCGTGTATCTTTCGCAATTTCTGTTGACATTGTGATATTCTTATTATATCATATCATCAGAAGTTACACAAGTGTGTCGCTTT
Source organism: uncultured Ruminococcus sp. (assembly GCA_902786965.1). GTDB lineage: Bacteria > Bacillota > Clostridia > Oscillospirales > Ruminococcaceae > Hominimerdicola. The sequence goes on from CADAEJ010000001.1 coordinate 46,953, forward strand.
AAAAAATTATAAAAAAGAGAGGGAAAAACTATGATAAGCATCAAAAACGTCATAAAAAAGTACAAATCGGGCAGCGAGGAGATCGCAGCTCTCGGCGGAATAAGCGCAGAGATCAGAACGGGGGAATTCACGGTCATACTCGGGCCATCGGGCTCGGGGAAAAGCACAATGCTGAATATGCTCGGCGGAATGGACAGACCGACAAGCGGACAGATACTAATAAATGGCGAGGATATTTCCGGATTATCGGAGAAAAAGCTGACAGACTACCGCAGAAAAAATGTTGGCTTTGTTTTTCAGTTTTACAACCTTGTTGAAAACCTGACTGCGTACGAAAATGTCGGCATTGCTGCCGAGCTTAACGGAAACACCGGTAAAGCAGCAAATGCGTTGAAAGAAGTCGGACTTGAAAAGAGAATGAAAAGCTTTCCAAATCAGCTTTCAGGCGGTGAAATGCAAAGAGTCGCTATTGCAAGAGCTGTTGCAAAATCGCCAAAGCTGCTGCTTTGTGACGAACCAACAGGAGCGCTTGATGTTGCAACTGGAGAAATGATCTTTGAGCTTTTGAAGAAATACTCGCAGAATAATGAAACCGCAGTTGTAGTTGTAACGCATAATCCAGATATAGCTAAAATAGCCGATCATGTTATACGTCTGCGAGATGGAAAAATCGTATCAGATGAAAGAGTCAGTCAGCCGATAATAGAAAACAAGGCTGTATGATAGAATAAAGGAGATAACAAATGGTTTTTTTATTCAAAAAAATGATTAGAAGTGTAAAACAGTTCAAGCTGCAATTTGCGTGTGTACTGCTGCTGGCAATGCTTTCGGTCATAATTTACAGCGGACTTGAAGGGATATGGCGCGGCATTGAATATGGCTTTGACTCATACGCAAAGGAAACAAACCTTGCGGACGAATGGGTATTTGCGTCATACTTTACTGATGATGATATTGTTCAGATAGAGAAAATGAACGGTGTGTCCGAAGTGTCAAAGCGGTTGAGGTTCACGGCGACCTCGGAATATGGCGGCAATGATACTTACCTCAGCCTTGATACAATAGACAGTAAAGGCATTTCGCAAATGAAGCTGATAAGCGGAGAAGAATACAACAGCGCACTAAAAAACAGTATATGGCTCGACACGGAATATGCTGAAAAAAACGATATAACTATCGGACAAGCGATAGATATATCATACGGCGGAAAGACTGTTAGCCCTACAGTTGCAGGCATTGTCATGTCAGCAGAGAGGGCGCATTATGTAGGGACTAACGATTATTATATTCCCGAGCACAAACAATACGGCTATGGATTTATCAGCGATGATCTCACAGAAAAGCTCGGTATCGGGATAAACTGCAACCTGCTTGAAATAAAGAGCAGCAATTCAGAGGTAAAAAACAACATAAATGAACTTCTCGGTGAACGATTTATCGCATATTATGACAGAGATACCCTCTTTGATGTAGCGTTTGTCAGCAATCAGGCAGACAATTTAAAACGTGTATCTATGTTGTTTTCTGCACTGTTTATACTTCTTTCCATACTGTCGATGCGCACTACGATAAAGCGGCTGATAGATGCACAAAGCTCCGATATAACCACGCTTAAATCTTTGGGATTTTCAAGTGCAAAGCTTACAGTATACTACTCACTGTACGGGTTATTGGTCGGCATTGTCGGAACAGGACTTGGTTTTGCTTTATCATTCCCCTTTACTGCTGCCATACGCAGATCACAGATGGCGCTTATCTCTCTGCCCAAGTGGGAAACAAAACATACAACATGGTCGCTTATTGTAATAATTATGATAATTATGCTTTCGCTGCTGACATCGGTACTTGCTGCGAGAAAGGCTCTTATCGGTCTGCCCGCAGAAGACTCAAAGAGCAAAGCTGATCGTTCAAAGCCAACGTTTATCGAGAAGAGCAGACATATCCAAAACAGGACCGGATTTGGAATGAAGTGGACTTTAAGAGATGCATCTGTGCATAAATCGCGTATTGTACTTGGGATCATAAGTGTGTGCGGTAGCTTTATGCTGCTTATGATCGGTACAGGCACACCTGATTCGGTAAAGAATCTCAGCTCAAAGAGCTATTCAGAGGAATTTGTATATTCCTACAAGCTCACACTTGACAGGTCAAACACACCGCAGCAGACCGTTATGCTTACCAAGCAGCTTGACGGACAGCTTATCCAGACAGTCCAAAGCAGGATTACAATTGACGATAGCGATGTCAGTTTCAAACCCGTTACAGTATTTTCAGGCGGTGACTATATAGCATTGAAAACAACTGACGGAGATGATCTTGATGAAAGCGGTGCTTATATCACGCAGGGTATGGCAGATAGTCTTGGTATACAAAAAGGTGATACTGTCAAGCTTTTCCCATCATTATCAGCTGAAAGCTTTAGTTTTACAATAGACGGCATTGTTGCATCAGGAATGCCTCAGACGTTTTACATAGGCTCACAGCGCTGGACAGATGCAGGTGCTCAGTTTCGTCCCTCGCATATTCTCTGCGGTGAAACAGACGATATAAAAAGCATCAGTGAAGACTCTCGCATATCACAAGTGATAACATCCAAACAGCAAAAGAGCAATCTGGAAGAATTCCAAAAGAAGATAAACGGAGTCTTCATAATGATGAAAGCCGTGGCATTTGTACTTGTTGTTATTGTACTTTATAATTTAAGTATCCTGAGCTTTCTTGAAAGGGCTAAAGAATACAATACATTCCGTGTCCTCGGTTTCCATTTTGGTGAGATACGAAAGCTTGCATCATTTGAGAATATCATCATACTTGTTATGGGCACTCTGCTGGGCATACCGCTTGGCACAAAATTTCTCGAGATATACTGTGCAACGTTTTCAAATGACACTATAAAGATATACTCGGCATTGAAAAGCATCAGCATTGTGATAGTTTGCCTTACTGTCTTTATCTGCACGGCGCTCACCACCATTTTGCTCTCACGCAGGATAAAAAAGATAGATATGGTGCAGGCGCTGAAGGAGTAAAAGTACAGATCTACCGATCAAAATGAAACATACGAACCGGGAACTTCACCTACGATTATTTTTTCAGCAACAAGATAATCAGATTTTACACATATGTCTGTTGATTTTATCGGCAATACTGCACTTAATTCTACTTTTATCTCAATAAAAACGCGGTATTTGGATTGATTTATCCCGCAGGAAACAAAATCGGAGTGCATTTGCGTTGAAACTGCACCAAGCTGATGAAGTCTTAATTCAAGGTCAAATCCCCTGCCGCTTAAAAATGTTATCCCCGAAAGTGTACCTATCGGAACCTTAAAGCCTTTATCTTCGTATTTATTCATAATATCGGTGACGGATTCGGATATGATATTATTGATTTTATTAGTTTTGATATGGTCAAGCGACAGACTCTGTAGTTTTCCGGTACTATCGTATTTTTCCGATATAAGTTCATCAACATCAATATTCTTCAGTGATTCCTTGACTGCTGAATTGATTATGCGCGTTGCCAAAAGCTTGCTTTCATACCTGCTTATATCATCGATATGTATGCAAAGCTGACAGCAAAAATACGATACCAAAGACAGCAATAACACCAGTATAGCAAGCAGTACATAAGAAAGCCTGCACCTTTTTGAACGCTTGAACGCACTCATACGCACACCTCCCTGCTTATTATACTCGTTTTGATCTTAATCTGTTAAAACATAAAAAAGCTGATGCTTGTTCAAAACAAACATCAGCTCATTTTTATTTGTAATTACTTTGATCTTACAGCCTCAACAGCCTTATTTACAATGTTTTCAGCACACAGACCGTACTGCTTGAGAAGCTCGACCGCAGGGCCTGAATGACCAAACTCATCATTAACGCCGATCTTAACAACCTTTGTAGGATAGTTTTCGCAAAGAACATCGCAAACAGCTTCGCCAAGTCCACCGATTACGCTATGCTCCTCAACTGTAAGCACAAGACCTGTTTTCTTTGCAGCCTCGATTATGATATCCTTATCAATAGGCTTTATTGTGTGTATATTGATGACCGTAGCCTCAATACCCTGCTGTGCAAGGGTTTTTGCTGCTTCAATTGCCTCATATACCATCAGACCAGTTGCTACTATTGTTATGTCATTACCGTCACGAAGCTTTATACCCTTTCCTATCTCAAACTTATAGGTATCGGGATCGTTGAATACAGGCACTGCAAGCCTTCCAAACCGCATATAAACGGGGCCTTCATAATTTATAGCAGCCTCAACAGCAGCCTTTGCCTCAACGTCATCAGCAGGAATGATAACAGTCATACCCGGGATAGTTCTCATAAGAGCAATATCCTCGTTGCACTGATGCGTTGCACCGTCCTCACCTACGGAGATACCTGCGTGCGTCGCACCTATCTTTACATTGAGATGCGGATAACCGATAGAGTTTCTTACCTGCTCAAATGCTCTGCCTGCGGCGAACATAGCAAATGTTGAAACGAACGGGATCTTGCCTGTTGCAGCCATACCGGCAGCAACACCCATCATATTGGACTCAGCAATTCCGCAGTCAAAAAATCTGTCAGGGAATTTCTTCTTGAATATACCTGTTTTTGTTGCAGCAGCAAGGTCAGCATCAAAAACATAAAGATTCTCATATTTATCGCCAAGCTCTGCAAGAGCGTTGCCGTAGCTCTCTCTTGTAGCAATCTTCTTTACATCTGCCATTGCTTAACCCTCCAGTTCTTTAAGTTGTGCAGTCAGTTCTGCAACTGCCTGGTCATACTGTTCCTTATTAGGAGCAGAGCCGTGCCATGCAACGTTATTCTCCATAAAGGAAACGCCTTTACCCTTAACGCTCTTGAGAATGATAACAACAGGCTGATTTACAATGTTTTCAGCTTCGTTGAATGCTTTTTCAAGAGAATCGAAATCATGAGCATCGGCATTTATAGCATGCCAGCCGAACGCCTCAAACTTCTCGGCGATAGGATAAATGCTCATAACGTCCTCGACTTTGCCGTCTATCTGCAAGCCGTTGTTATCAACGATAGCAACAAGATTATCAAGCTTGTAGTGCGATGCAAACATTGCAGCCTCCCAGACCTGACCTTCTTCTATCTCGCCGTCACCAAGAATTGTGTAAACCTTGTAGGTATCGTTTGTGATCTTGCCCGAAAGAGCCATTCCGCAGGCAACAGATATACCCTGACCGAGTGAGCCTGATGACATATCTACACCCGGTATTGTGATGCAGGGATGACCCTGAAGCATTGCGCCGATATGACGAAGGCTTTTAAGTTCGTCCTTTGAGAAGAATCCTTTCTCAGCCAGTGTAGAATAAAGTGCGGGTGCTGTATGTCCCTTTGAAAGAACAAGTCTGTCCCTCTGTGGTTCATCCGGCTTATCAGGATATACGTTCATTCTTGCAAAATACAGATATGTCATAACATCTGCAATCGAAAGCGAACCGCCCGGATGTCCGGATTTTGCATTGAAAACACCTTCAATGATACCAAGACGTATCTTGCAGGCGGTGATTTCAAGCTGTTTTTTGAGTACTGCGTCCATACTTAAACCTCCAATTATTTATTATTAGTTTTATTAAAAATATACTCAACTACTGCTGCAACTGCGTCCTGTTCACAGGACTGTTCAAGGATAATATCCGCTGCGGCTTTGACGTCAGGTGCAGCGTTTGAAGGGCAAAAACCGATATCTGCCTGACAGATCATTTCAATATCATTGTTATAGTCACCAACAGAAACAAATGTGAAATCCTGCATATCACAGACTTCGCGCATCATTTTGAGCGCATAGCCTTTTGATATATTCTGCGGAAGGATCTCATAATACTCAGGAGCCGATCTTACAAAATCAACCCCGTCAAAGCCCTGCGACTGAACATAATCAATAAGCCTTTGCATATCCTTCGGCTCAACAGCAAAAAGCACCTTATACCAATCATCAGGAATATCATCGACACCGCACAGCACGGGGTTTTCGACCTTGCAGATGCGGATATGTTTTTCCTCAAGCGGTGTTAACTGCGGAACATAGACATTATCGAGCCTTAATACCTCACAGCCGACATAGTCGTTATCAGCAAGTATCTGTTTAACTATATTTCTTGTTCCACGTGGAACATACACATCATATATCTGCTCTTTACTGTTGATATCGTATATCATACCGCCGTTGCACATAATAATTGGACAGTTAACGCTGACAGTATCAAAATACTGCTGTGAAGCCTGCAAAGACCTTCCTGTTGCTATGGAAAACCTTCCGCCTGCCTGCTGAAATCTATTTACAGCATCAAGCGTTTTCTTGCCAGGTATCTTGCTTGCGGGCAGGAATGTTCCGTCCATATCTGTAATGAGCAATACTTTACTTATATCTTCAAACATATTTTCCTCAACACATTTTTTTGAGCCTATTCAGCACACTTATGAAATAATCGGGAAGCTCGCTGTCAAACTCCATATACTCACCTGTTGTCGGGTGGATAAAACCGATTTTCTTTGCGTGCAGGCATTGTCCCTGCAAGCCCTTGACAGCTTTGCCGTATACATCATCACCGTAAACTGCGTGACCGATATACGCACAATGCACTCTTATCTGATGAGTTCTGCCTGTTTCAAGCCTGAACCTTACAAGTGAGCAGTCATGATATTCTTCAATTACCTCGTAATGCGTAATTGCATTCTTTGAGTTAAGCTCGGTAACACACATTTTTTTACGGTCGTATTTACTTCTGCCAATAGGCGCGTCAATAGTACCGCTTTTATCCTTTAATCTGCCAGTAACGACAGCCATATATTCTCTTGTAAAGCTGTGAGCTTTTATCTGCTCGGCAAGCTTGTTATGCGAAATATCGTTTTTAGCAACAATAAGCAGACCGCTTGTATTCTTATCAATACGATGTACGATGCCAGGTCTTATGACACCATTTATTGAAGACAGTCTGCCCTTGCAGTGAAATAAAAGAGCATTTACAAGCGTACCCGTATAGTTTCCGGCAGCAGGGTGAACGACCATGCCTTTAGGTTTATTTACAACAAGCAGGTCATCGTCCTCGTATACAATTTCCAGGGAAATATCCTGGGCAATAACATCAAGTTCCACGGGCTCGGGAACGATAACTGTGATCTCGTCATTATCTTTCAGCTTATAATTCTTGCTTACGGGCTTGCCGTTGCAAAGGATCTGTTTATCGTCAATAAGCTTTTGTATAGCGCTTCTTGATAGATCACTATCACTGTCAGCAAGAAACTTATCTATTCTTGTTCCTATGTTTTCAGCAGATGCATTAAAGAACAGCTCATTCATCGGTGCTCTCCGTTATATCATCACTGTGAACATCATTTTTTTCTATATCTGCTTTGCTTTCCTTATCCGGTTTATCAAGGAAAATAATATAAATAGCAAAAATAAGAGCGCCGACAACTACACAAATATCTGCAAAATTAAATACAGGGAACTTTACAGGTTCAAACTTTATATAGTCTATGACCTCGTGAAGTCTGACTCTGTCAATAAGGTTACCGATACCGCCTGCTACAAGCATAGCAAGAGCGACCAGCTGTAATCTGCTCTTATCTCTTTGCCTGTACATATAGTATACACCTAAACCGCAGACGATCAGCGGAACACCTACAAGAAACCATGTCTTGCCCTGCATAATACTCCATGCTGCGCCGCTGTTTCTGACGTGTTCAAGGCTGAAAAGTTTGAAATCGCCAAACTTGATCACCTCAACAACTCCGCCAATATCTATACAGGAATTTACTATGATCTTGATCAACTGATCTGCAAATATCAGAACAGCAATCAGCACAAGAGAAAAAACAAACATCGCACTCGTCCTTTTGCCTATGCACCGGCAGCATAATTATTTATACCAAGAAAAAGCTCTGTATTCAAACTTATATGTTTGGTTACAGAGCCTTGTTGATCAATTATTCTTTCCAAACTGCAGATCGTTGAGTGTGCTCTTTGGAATAACTGGCTCAAACGATCCGGTATTGAGTATCTTATCAACTCTTGCAGCCTCGGTTTCAGCAGCTGCATTTGCTGCGTTATCAGCTACAGGAGCAGCATCTTTCTCTTCCTCTGCCGGCTTTGAAACAGCTGGCTCTGCCTCTTTCGGAACATAGTTGCCATTCTCATCAAAAGACGACTCATACTCGTCAAGTTCTTCCTCAGTCATTGTCGGAAGATCCATAACGAGCTGGATCTGCTCCTTATAAAGCTCGATAAGATTTGCCTTGAAATATGTAACATCAGCCTGAAGCTGCTTGTATCTTGCAAGCTCATCCTCATAAGCAGCTCTGATGGTATTTATCTTCTTTTCGGTAACAGCTGTATTATCTCTTATAAGCTGTGCGCACTTTTCCTTGTGCTCGGTAACGATCCTCTCGCACTCAGCAGCACTCTGCTCAGCAAGACGCATCTGCTCGCTCTTTGCACCGTCAACCATTTCTTTTGACTGCTGCTTTGCATCATTGATTATCTTGCGAGCTTCTTTCTGCGCATTTACAAGAGCATCAGTAATAGCATCCTTATCAGCAAGCAGTTCATTTACTTTCTCGACCAGCTTTTCGATCTTTGCATCTTTCTCCTGGTTCTCTTTTACAAGTGCAGCATAATCATCAGCCACATCATGCAGATAATCAGAAACCTCATCAGTGCTATAACCGCTTTTCTGTACACTGAAGCCTTTGTTTCTGATATTGTTTGGATTAAACATAACAAGTACCCTCCTAAATGAATTTACACAACGTAACGTGTATCCTCTCTTTTTTTGATACACCGTTTATAGACTTTAAAACAAACTTACCATGACCTTTTACTGAAAAAACATCAGATTCATTCAAAATTGTATCAGCCTTATAGATTATCATATGATTTACGCTTATACCAAGCTGTCTGATAAGCGAAGCAGTTTTTTCTCTTGAAATACGCAAAGCAAAGCTGACGATGCAATCTGCACGCAGTGATGCAACTGTGCCGTCGAGTTCAGACATCTGAACATTCGGGACAACGCTTTGGTCAAAAGCGTACTGCGATTTAACACCGACTCTGCCGATCTTGCTGATCTCGTATACAACTCTGTCCGAGATCTTGTCTGTGACAAGCACATTAGTACTGCCCTCGCCTACAATTATATCGCCCACACAATATCTTTCGATTTGCAGGCTCATAAGCGCGCCGAGAAAATCTCTGTGAGACAGTTTATCTGTTTTACGGTAAGTAAAGTTAACAGACCTGATCGGAAAGGAACTATTATCAGATCCACTTTCAGAAGGGAAAAAGCCTATGATCTTTCTTTCGGCTGTTTCATAACCGCCCCAAAGAGTATAATTATCAAGCTTTTCCGAAGCAAGCACCTGCTTACAAAGCTCCTGCTGTCTTTCATCAAGAAAGAACGTGAACCTGTTCACATACTTTTCCTGTGCATTCTGCGCCATTTCAACGATATGGCACAAAAGCAGTCTGTCTTGTTCAGTTATATTATTAAGGAAAGAAAACCTCTTTGGGTTCATTATCAGAAGTTGTAACCGTTCTTCTCAAGCTCCTGAGCAATATCAGCACCGCCGTAAGCAACTACCTCAGGAAGAATAGCAAAGGTCTTTGCAGCGATAAGCTTCATAGTGCCTCTGTTAGCATAGGAAACGCCTGAAAGGAAGTCAACGATCCTTGTTCCTACATCATTGCTTACAGTTTCGAGGTTAAGGATAACCGTCTTCTGTGCATTTATCTCATCACCGATAGACTTAACTTCCTGGAAAGTCTTTGGTCTGGCAAGAACGAGCTGCATAACTGCTGCTGGCTTTCTGTCATATGTAGGTGTCTGTACCGGTGCCTGATTATACTCAACGCTGTTACTATCTCTGAACATTTCTCTGTCCTCCTGAACTTCATTATTCTCCGGATGTGCCTGATAGATTTCCGGCTCTTCATCTTCACCGATGAAAAAGTTTTTAAAACCTGAAACTATTCCCATGGTTTTAACCTCCAAAATATTTTCTTGCTCCAAAGAGCTTTGTTCCTATTCTGACAAGATTCGAGCCATGCTTGATCGCAAGCTCATAATCTCCCGACATTCCCATCGAAAGAATGTCCATTTCAACATTTTTAAGTTTCATCTCACCAATCCTTAGGTACAGTTCATGCATTTTTTCAAATACATCTTCACCGCACCCTATCGGCGGGATCGCCATAAGACCTTTGATATGCACATTTTCAAATTCAGAAATGCTTTTTACAAGTTCGGTACAATCGTTAAAAGCAACACCGCTTTTGGTGATCTCATCACCGATATTGACCTCAACAAGCACATCCATAGTCTTATTATTCTTGACCGCGAGCCTGTTTATCTCACCGGCAAGCTTAACGCTGTCAACAGACTGGATAAGCGAAACATCATTAATGATATATTTTACTTTATTAGTTTGCAAATGACCTATGAAATGCACCTGTGCAGACTTATCGTACATATCTTTTTTTGATATGAACTCCTGGACCCTGTTTTCGCCAAGCAGCTTTATGCCTTGCTGTATGGCAAAATTGATCTTCTCCGGCTCTACTGTTTTGGTAACAGCCATGATCTGAACATTTTCGCCTGAACGTGCATACTTATCTTTTGCATTCTCTACATTATAGCATATTTCTTTATAATTTTCAAGGATATATTGAAAATTAGAAGAACTAATTTCAAGAGGACTCATCTTTTCTCTCTTCCCCTTTACTATCAGGATTTTCTGAACTATCTTTGTCATCAGAAGTGCTTGAAACGTCCTCTGCTCTTACATTTTCAAGCAAGATCTGATCGTACAGCAGAAGATAGCGCTGATCGTCGGTATTCTTGGAAAGCACGAAATCATCGCCCTCGTAGATTACATCGATCTTTTTAAAGGTTATATCCTTTCCGAGAATAACATAAACGCCCTTCTGATCACCATTGAAACGTATTGCTTTTCTTGGCACTCTTACACCTGTAAACTCATCAAAGACGATCATACTTGATGCGATCCTTGTTGATGCAAGCTCCTCATCAAGCTTATCACAGCTCATAACTACAAGTATCTTACCGTCATCACTGTTCTTGACAGAGTCTACATATACGTCATAAGTGTTTTTGGATGCGCTCATAGCAAGTTTAAGGTATCCGCCCTCAACGACGCGCTTGTCTGCATCCATAACGCCGACTATCTTGCACGAATAGCCGTCATATATCTTTCCGACTGCGTTTTTGGGCTTCTGCGGAGTAGCTTTGACTATCTCATTGACCTGCTGTGCAGTAATGGAATCGATCTTATCAATAGACAGCTGGTTTTCATATCCATCAGCAGATGAAACAAAATAACCGGTTTTAGTCGCCTTGATAGTATCCTTTATACCTGCCGAAGCAGCCGCTTGCTTGTTACGCTCATTTGTAAGCGCAGATACTCTGCTGTTATAATCACTTTCAGACTTTGTAACAACATCATAGATGTTCATTGACAACAAAAGCTCGCTTTTGTCATCACCGATCTGAGTATAATCGCCTCGCGCTATACGGCTCAGCATCTGACGGTATTCGCCATCTATACGGTTTTTGAGGATCTCAGGCTGAACAAAATTTGTAGTGCCGGGATTCTGTGCCTTATCCAGCTTCGCAAGTTCAGCGTCAAGCTGCTGTACTTTACGCTTGGCAATGATCTGATCTTCGCTGTCATAGACCTCTGCTACAGCATCATCAGCCTTGACTTTGCTTCCGTCTTCAAACAAATAGTCAATAACACCGCTGCCGCTGTAATTGATAACTGTTTCATTGCGGACTACAACACCATCAAAAGATATATTCTCATTGATTGTTGACAACACAGCTTCTTCTGTATCATGCTTTTCATTAACGAAATAGTACAGCTGACTGCCGAGCATTGTGACCATAAGAACGCCAAGAAGCGCCGCAATTATCTTTACGGTCAAAGAATTCATTTTACCTGTCCTTTATTGATTACTCTGCGTTATTATCCTGTTCCTGGATGCTGATTGGTCTTGAGGGCGAAATTGTTGAGATCGCATGCTTATACACGATATTCTGCTTACCCTCACAGTCAAGAATTACGATAAAGCTGTCAAATCCCTTAACGATACCCTTAAACTGATAACCGTTCATAAGGAATATAGTAACACAAACCTTTTCCTTTCTTGCCTGATTCAAGAATACGTCCTGCAGATTGATGTTTTTAGTCATTTTAATGCACCCCTTTATTATCTGTCACTAATTGGCAGTACGAATATAACTGCTCAAAATATATTATAGCACATAATTTCCGTTTTGGCTACAATTTTTTCGATATTTTTTAGAATTTTTTCAAAACTGTCGAATTCGTCGATATTTACCCAGTTGACTCCGTTCAGCTTTCTAAACCAAGTCAGCTGTCTTTTGGCGTAATGACGCGATTCCAGCTTTATCTTATCCACACACTCTTCAAGAGAGCACTCACCTTTGAAGTAAGGGATAAGCTCCTTGAAACCTATTGCCTGATGTGCTGTTTTAAGCCCGCCGCTGTCATAGACTTCCCTACATTCTTGAACAAGACCTTTTTGGAGCATAACATCAACGCGCTGATTTATCCTGTTATACAGAAAATCCCTGTCTGCGCCGGTCAGTCCGATAATGCAGGCGTTATATGCAGATTCTTCCGTCCTGCTGTTAATTTTATGCTGTGAGAGCTTAACACCTGTAAGTTCATATACTTCAAGGGCTCTTATAACTCTTGGTAGATTATTCTCGTGAACATTTTGAGCTGTCTCGGGATCAACCTGTGCAAGTCTTTCCCACAAAGCGTGATTTCCAAGTTCTTTCGCCTCACGAGAAAGCCTTTCACGGATAGTGTCATCACTGCCGGTATCATCAAATCTGACATTTTCAACAAGCGATGAGATATAAAGACCCGTTCCGCCGCATAAAACAGGCATCTTATTTCTCGAATGGATATCATTGATCGTTTCCTTAGCCATTTTAACATAATCGGCAACGCTGAATGATTTATCGGGTTCAAGAAAGTCTATCAAGTGGTGAGGTATGCCCTGCATCTCGCTTTTATCGGGTTTTGCGGTCGCTATGTTCAAACCCTTGTATATCTGCATCGAATCTGCTGATACTACTTCTCCGTTATACCTTTTAGCAAGCTCGACCGAGACCGCTGTTTTACCTGAGGCGGTCGGACCGCAAACAACTATCAAAGGTATCTTGTTCACTTCCGCCACCCTTTCAAATCATACTATACGTCTGAACTGTTTTTCAATATCACGCTTTGAAAGCTTGATAAGGACAGGTCTGCCGTGCGGACAATACCTGATATCGTCGTTATCATAAACTCTGTCAAGAAGCGCCTGAAGCTCAACAATGCTTGTTTTATCGTGCGCTTTGATAGCCGCTTTACATGCAAGCGAGTGATAAAGATCATCAAACAGCTCTATCTGCGGATCAAGCTTGTTGGCAATAAAGTTTTTAGCAAGGTCACTTATCACCTCACTTGGATTTTCATCTCCAAGTATAATCGGCACACCCTTGACTGCAACTGTCGGCGCAACATCAGGCTCGATCTCAAAGCCAAGCTCTCTTATCCTCTCAACGTTCTGCGAAAGTGCATCGTACTCGTCATACGATAGCACGACCATAACAGGTTCAAGCAGCATCTGAGGTTCAAGCTGGTTTTTATCGTCCTTTATTCTTTCAAAAATATATCTTTCGTGTGCTGCGTGCTTGTCCATAAGGATCATTTCATCGCCGCACTGAGCTACCACAAATGTTCTGAAAAGCTCGCCAATTACAACAGGCTTCGGCTTTTCGGCAGTATCGTCAACAATTATTGCAGTTTCTTGCTTTTTCTCAAAGCTGTTGTCAGCGATGTATTTGAATGTTTGCTCGCCCTCATCTTCATCAGGCAGAGGCATTTCACTGACAAACTTATTTATTTCCTCGACCGTAAACTTTTCGGGCTGCCTTGCAGGCTCCGGTTTGATTGAAGCAGCTTGTGCAGCAGGATATGCTGCCGGCTGTACAGGTACTGGCTGCTGTTCCGATGCAGAGGGTTGCACCGAAGTATAGCTTGGTGCAGCAGGTGCGTGAACTGCTGCAGGCTGCTCGGGGGCAGCGTTGTTTTGAGGTGCCTGCGGCGGCAAATTGCTTTCCTGCGATGCAAATCGCAGCTGAACGCCGTTGTCAACAGGCACATTATATAGCTGTTTATCGGTGAAATTTCGTTTGCTCTCAAATTTTATCTCATTGGGTTTATCGTTCTTCAGAAGTGCATCTTTGACAGCAAAATAAACCGCCTCGTGCATAAGGCTTTCATTTGAAAAACGAACCTGTATTTTCGTCGGGTGTACATTGACATCAACAGTATTAGGCGCAATATCGATATAAAGCACACACGCAGGGAATTTGCCGACCATTATCTGATTACGGTAGGCATCTTCAAGAGCGCACGAACAAGCAAGCGATTTTATATACCTGCTGTTGACAAAAAAATTCTGAAATTTTCGATTCGTCTTTGATTCAAGAGGTCTGACGGTATAGCCGCTTATGTGTATGCCTTTCCACGTGTAATCCACAGGAACGAGCGACTGCGCAAATTCTCTGCCAAAAACAGAATAAACAGCCGTATAGGTCTTACCGTCACCTGCGGAGAGCAGTTCTACCTTGTTGTCCCTGATAAACTTGAATGATATTTCAGGGTGTGAAAGCGTTAGTTTTGTAACGATTTCCGCAACATAGTTCCCCTCGGTAGTATCTTTTTTCAAGAATTTGAGCCGAGCAGGGATATTATAAAAAAGATCCTTTACAACAAAAGTTGTTCCATCGGGACAGCCGCTTTGCTCATTGAGCTTTTCTTCGCCGCCCTCGATAATATAATTGCTTCCGTAATCATCATCGACTCTCTTTGTCAACACATTGACCTTTGCAACTGCGCAGATAGAAGCCAGTGCCTCTCCGCGGAAACCGAGAGTCAGGATTTTTTCAAGATCATTCTTGTCGGATATCTTGCTTGTAGCGTGACGCAAAAAAGCAGTTGGCAGATCCTCTGCGGCAATTCCTTTACCGTTATCGGTCACACGAAGATATGTCCTGCCTCCGTTTTTTATCTCAACGGTAATAACGCTTGCACCTGCATCAACAGCATTTTCAAGCAGTTCTTTTACTACCGCAGATGGTCTGTCTATGACCTCTCCGGCAGCAATAAGCTCAGATACCTCCTTGCTCAGAACTTTGATCTCAGACATTTTCATTCCTTTCTAAGTCTTACAGATAAGTAGTAAGCTCCTTGATAAAGCTTCTAAGCTCATCATCAGACAGCTCGTCGATATTAGTTTTCCTCAATCTATCAATAACGATCGAATCGTTTATCTTTTCAAAAGACACCTGCTCTGCATCTGCTTTTTGTACTGCAAGCTTTGCCTTTTTGTTTTCTTCTTCAAGTTCGGCAAGAAGTGATTTTGCACGGTTGATTATCTTATCGGGGATACCCGCGAGCTTTGCCACCTCAATGCCGTAGCTTTCGTCAACACCGCCGGGAACAATCTTACGCAAAAAACGGATCGTATCGCCCTGTCGTTTGCAGGCTACGGAGAAATTTCTCACACCCACAAGCTCGTTTTCAAGGCTGATAAGTTCGTGATAATGCGTAGCAAACAGCGTTTTGCAGCCAAGAGAGCGTGATGTGGAGATATACTCCGATACCGCCTTTGCTATTGATATTCCGTCAAAGGTCGAGGTGCCGCGACCGACCTCGTCAAGTATAACGAGGCTGTTCTTTGTTGCGTGCTTAACTATATCAGCCACCTCTGCCATTTCGACCATAAAGGTAGACTGTCCTGCGGTAAGGTCATCCGATGCACCGATCCTTGTGAAGATCTGGTCTACAACAGATATCTTGGCATAATCGGCAGGCACATAACAGCCTATCTGCGCCATAAGCGTGATAAGTGCGACCTGACGCATATACGTCGATTTACCTGACATATTCGGACCTGTGATAACAGCCATACGGTTGCTTGTCAGATCAAGATATGTATTGTTTGGCACAAACACCTCGTCCTTTTGCATAAGCTCTACAACAGGATGTCTGCCGTTTTTGATATCTATCACACCGTCGATAGCTATTTCAGGCTTTGTATAGTTATTATTTATTGCAACACTCGCGAACGAGCATAGCACGTCTATTTCAGCAACTGCTGAAGCGGTTTCCTGAACAAGACGCAGCTGTGTTGCTACAAAATCTCTAATCTCGTTGAATATATCCTGTTCAAGTGTGATTATTTTATCACTCGCGCCAAGGATAGTGTTTTCAGCAACTTTGAGTTCTTCCGTGATAAAGCGTTCACAGTTTGCAAGTGTCTGCTTTCTGATATACGTCTGCGGAACAAGATCATAGAACGATTTTGTGACCTCGATATAATATCCGAAAACTCGGTTATATCCGATCTTGAGATTCTTGATGCCTGTTTTTTCTTTTTCGCGTTCACAGATATCGTCGATTATTTCCTTGCCGCCCGAGCGTATATTACGCAAACCGTCAAGCTGTTCATTAAAGCCGTCCTTGATAACACCGCCATCCTTGACATTTACGGGCGGTTCGTCAACGATTGCATTTTCTATAAGATTGGAAACTGCTTCAAGTGTAGATATCCTATTGTTGCAATCGCTTATCTGCTTTGCATCAAACTCTTTGAGCATATCCTTGAGGATCGGCAGTTTAAGCGCTGTCAAAGACAGAGATTTAAGATCTCTCGGTGAAGCGGTCTTATACATTACCCTTGTCATAAGTCTTTCAAGGTCGTAAACACCGTTGAGGACTTCTTTTATCTCTCCGAGCATCACAGGGTTTTCAACAAACTGCTCAACCGCATTGAGCCTGTTAAGTATCTTTGCAGGATTGATAAGAGGCTGTTCAAGCCACGCTTTGAGCATACGCTTGCCCATCGAAGTCTTTGTAGAGTCTATCACCCAAAGAAGTGAGCCTTTTCTTTCCTTGTTGCGCAGAGTTTCGGTCAGTTCGAGATTTCTTCTCGCAGTAAATCCGATCGTCATCACAGGGTCAACATCATGCCTTGTTATTTTTGAAAATCTTCCGACAAGTGCCTTCTGCGTTTCATGTATATACGCAAAAAGCCCGCAGACAGCCTTTGCACTGACCTTTTCAGGATCAATGCCGATATCGGACAGGCTGTTTACGCTGAACTGTTTAAGCACATCTTCGGTATGATATTTAACCGAAAACTCCATTTCTTCAAGCAGCTGAACAGATGCCTTGAGTTTTTCGCGGATAAATTTTGACAGCTCTTTGTTTGACAAAAACGCATCGTTGATGAGTATCTCGGACGGTTCAAATCGTGAAAGCTCATTTATCGCTTCATTTGTCATCTGTTTGCCCGAAAACTCAAAAAGATGCACTTCGCCGGTAGATATATCGGCAAAGCACAGTGCATTTTGCTTGTCCTGTGAATAGAAAGAACAAATATAATTATTTGAAGTCTCATCAAGCATACTGCTCTCGATAAGTGTTCCCGGTGTAACTACTCTTATAACTTCACGCGGAACTAGGCCCTTGCATTGTGCAGGGTCCATAGTCTGCTCGCATATTGCGACCATAAAGCCCTTATCTATCAGCTTTTTGATATAAAGATCACAGGCATGGTGAGGCACTCCGCACATAGGCGCACGCTCCTTCAGCCCGCAGTCTCTGCCGGTAAGAGTGAGTTCAAGCTCTCTTGACGCAGTTATAGCGTCGTCAAAAAACATCTCGTAAAAATCGCCCAATCTGTAAAACAGAATATGGTTCTTATATTTTTGCTTGACCTCAAAATACTGCTGCATCATAGGTGAAAGCTTTGACACATCAACATCTTTAAAAAGCAACTTGTCTCACTCCGTTTCCGTCAGTTATAGTTTTGAATATCAGTGGCAGCCGCCGCAGGTGCTGCAGCTTCCGCTGCAAGAATGAGGAGGCTGCTCGGGAATGGTTGCAGGATCCTCGCCGTTCGCTGCCATTGAAACGATGTAATTGATCGAATCAAGAAGCTTGTCAAGGTCTGCCTTTGCCTCATTGAACTCAACCATTTTAGGCATTGCCATGATCTCATCATACATTTCTCTGATTTCCTTATCAAGCTCGGTAAGTCTGTCTGCATTCTTATCAGGCTCTTTCATTTCCTTGCTCAGCTCTGCTCTTTTAAGGTTGAAATCACCAATAGCCTTCTGGATCTCGGAATCAGTATCGTTTACCTCACAAGCCTTCATAAACCTCGTGTATCTTTCGTCCTGCTGGAGAGCCTTTGCAAGTTCTCTTGTCTGTTCAATAATAGTCATTCTAATTCTCCTTACATTTAATCATTTATCTTCAACAAGTTCGCCTTCCAAAGCCCAGTTCATAGCTTTAGTAATACGCACCCGTACGAATTCACCGATGTGTTTTTTGTCGCCCTTTATCTCAACGATAACTCCCGCATCGTTTTTACCTGTCAGGTACCCTTCGCCTGTCCTTCCCTCGCCTTCAACAAGCACCTCAACAGTTTGGCCTACATAACGGGAGAACCACTTTGATGTGATCTCTCTTTGTTCAAGCAAAAGCTCGCGCAGCCAAAGACCTTTTTGCTTATCGCTGATATTATCCTCAAACTCCGCAGCCTTTGTGCCGCTTCTTCTTGAATATACAAACGAGTAGATATTGTCATATTTTACTTGCTTGATGATATCCTTAGTCTCGCAGAATTCCTCGTATGTCTCTCCGGGGAAACCGACTATAAGGTCTGTTGAAAAAGAAAACTCGGGGCTTTTCTGCCTTGCATAGTTTATTATGTCCAGATACTGTGCTTTAGTATAATGCCTGTTCATAGCTTTAAGTATCCTGTCGCAGCCCGACTGTACAGGTAGGTGCAGGCACTTACAGATCTTTTCACTTTCAAGGATAGTATCAATAAGCTCTCTGCTTGCATCTTTCGGGTGGCTTGACATAAAGCGTATTCTGAATTTGCCCTCTATCTTGTCGATCTGCTTCAAAAGCTGCGAGAAACCATAGCTGTATGAATTGACATTCTGACCAAGCAGAGTTATTTCCTTATATCCGCTATCAATAAGCTGCCTGACTTCTTGGATGACTGCTTCGGGTTTTCTGCTTCTTTCACGTCCTCTGACATAGGGAACTATACAGTAAGTACAGAAATTATTACAGCCGTACATTATAGGAACAAATGCACGAAGCTTGTCATCTCTGATCTGTTTGAAATCCTCGCTTATCTCAAAAGAGTTTTCAGACGTATTAAAAACTCTCTTTTTGTTTGAGATGACTTCCCAAAGCATCTGATAAAACTCGTTATAGGCAAATGTACCAAAGACCAGATCAACCTGTTTATATGTGGATCTTATTTTTTCAGCAACGTGTTTCTGCTGAGCCATACAGCCGCACACGCCGATGATAGTGTCAGGGTTTTGCTCTTTGAAATGCTTCAGATCGCCCAGAGTACCAAACACCTTATCCTCTGCATTTTCTCTGACTGCACAAGTGTTGAATAATATAAGCCGGGCTTGTGTATGATCATTAGTAAAGCCAAAGCCTACATCGGCAAGCTGACCTTTAAGCTTTTCGCCGTCGCTGACATTCTGCTGGCATCCAAACGAATGAACATATGCAAGCGGGGCTTGTCCATACTGCGAGAAGTATTGAGCGCAAAAGCCAATCAGCTTTGATTTTGAATATTCCTTTTCCTGTAAGCTCTCCGGCATTAACATTCCTCTTTTCACTTTTATTTCAGGACATAATCATACTATTTTATTATATAACTTTTCGCTGATTTTGTCAACCTCAAAACAGGCATAAAAAAGCGCCGCAGCAACAACTGCAGCGCTTTTGCACAATTATCGGCATTCAGAAGAGTCTGAATTATCATCTGTCTCTGATTCAAGACCTCTTGGGAAGAACTCATCCGTTGGGAAGGAGATCTTTTCAAAGACCTCGCACGGCGAGTCGGTATTGCTTGAACACTCTTTAAGAGGAATGCAGTAATCATAAACAGGTACAAGTACAGGGACAGGTCTTTCAAGCTTGATCACTGAGAACTGCCCCAGTGTCACTCTTACCTGGCGGTTTGCCGGGTCAAACGGCGGTTCTTCCTGGCAGCCCTGCGCATCATTGCAGTCAAAACCGCAAGGCGGTACAGGCTGACACGGCGTGCAGATAAACTTTGTTCCGAGCACGATAGGATCAACAACACTGACTGATGCGATAGGCAAAGTCGAGCAGCAGCTGCAGCCGTTGATCACAGGTGCAGTTGTTTCGTCCGAACGGAACGACTTTGTATTGCCCTCACTGCCGAACAGGATCACCTTTTTATTGAATCTTGCCGAACCGACGGCATCTGCAATTGCCGCGCCTTCATCACAAGGGGTTATCTCCATTTCAAGCCTGAATGTGTAAGTTATGTCCACTGAATAAAAGCCCTTGTTAAAAGGGACCGCATCGACCGTAAATGCAGCATCAATGACTTCTGCACATGGGATCTTGACGTGGCTTGCGTTGTTAAGAAGAGTCTGAGTCTGTGCATCAACATTTACAAGAAGATCTTCCAGACAGTCCTGTGATGAACAGGAATCAAACACTCTCATTGCCTCAACACAGACAGCATCTTTGAACGAGTTGTTTCTTGTTAATTCACTCATAGTTTAGCCTCCTGACTGAATATATGTTTAGAAGCATTTTTTTACTTCCCTACATCTTATTCATTTGGCTGTATCCGTGTGCATATTCCGCGCAAAAAAAAATAAGAGCGGTTTGTTTTTCCGCTCTTATAGTACAATTAAGTATTCTTATCAGTTGTATGGAACTTTTTAAGATTGCCTATTTTTTCGTTTCTTTCTTCAAGTACCTTTTCTATCTCTGTCCAGTCAAGTCCCTGATTTGCACAAAGTACCATAACGTGATACAAAAGGTCATTTATCTCGTTTTTAAGCTCCTCATTATCACCGTTTTTTGCTGCGATTATCGTTTCAGCGGCTTCCTCTCCGACCTTCTTGCATATTTTATCTACACCCTGCTGATAAAGATAGCAGGTATATGACTTTTCAGGTGCGTTTCCGTTGTCATTATCGATTTTCCTTTGCTTCAAGACCTCAAAGATCTCCTGATAAACGTTCATTTATTCTTCCTCCTCATTGTACATCTCATTGAAAAAACAGCTGTAAGAGCCTGTATGGCAGGCAGCGCCTGTCTGTTTTACATTTACAAGCAGCGTATCGTCATCGCAGTCTGAATAAATGCTTACGACCTTTTGCAGATGACCGCTTGTTGCGCCCTTATTCCACAATTCCTGCCTTGAACGGCTCCAGAACCATGTGTATCCTGTTTCAAGTGTCTTTTTAAGGCTCTGCTTATTCATATACGCAAGCATAAGGACTGTTTTGGTGTCAGCCTCAAAGCAGACAGCAGGTATCAGCTCGCTCTTTTTGAAATACTTGTCCAGATCGTTGATATTGATTTTGATATTGCTCATACTAACTCCTTTACGTCCAAAGACTTGTTATGCACATAGGCAGCGACTTATCCTCGATATTAAAACCGCACTGCTCATAAAAATGCGTTTCGTTCTTATAAGCCACAAGCACAACACGAAGATAGTCCTTATACTTTTGCTTTGTCATATCCACAAGTGTTCTGCCGATCGTTTGTCCGTGATACTGCGGATCTACGAGCAGATAGTGAACATATGCTGTCATAACGCCGTCGTCCATTGCACATATCATGCCCACAAGCTTATCACCGTCCCAGGCAGAATAAACAGTCTCGTAGTTTTTCATTGCAGTTACAAGTTTATCGGGAAAATGTCCTGATGACCAATCGACCGACAGGAATAGCCTTTCAAGCTGTTCACTTGTAAAATCATGTATATCTTTATACTCTATCATAATATCTCCGTAAAAATCGTTTCAGTCTATTTTATCAGGGCTGTCCACTTTTTTTACTGCAAAGTATTTCAGAAACTCGGCAGTCCACATATCCATTTCCTCGCCTATCTCTGTTTCATTCACCTGTGTCATTATAAACCAGACCGTTTTGCAGCCTGTCCGAGACATTTCAGGGAGAAGAAAAGAAAAGCCCCACTCTACGTCTTCTTTTTCGTCCTCAAAGCCGTTTCTTGCATCAATGATAAAATCACAGTTATGCTCTCTGAGCAATTCAAGCGCAGCTGTTGCAGGCTTGCGGTAATTGTCAAACTTGGCTTCCTTTTTCCATGTGAGCAGTACCTTATTCCTGTCAGCAAGATACTGCACATCTGCATATTCGGATGTAAAATACATAGTTACCATCCCTTTTATCTAACGATTATTCCCTTGCTGCGGCAATCGTCCTTTACCTGTCCGACTGTAAGCTCTTTGAAATGGAAAAGGCTTGCTGCAAGCGCAGCGGAACAGTCAGTCTTTAAAAATGCATCGGCAAAATCTCCGAGTTTTCCTGCACCGCCCGATGCTATTACAGGGATATTCACTGCATCGACAACTGCTTTAAGCATCGCTATATCAAATCCGCCGCGAACGCCGTCGGTGTCTATGGAATTAAGACATATCTCACCCGCGCCGAGCTGTTCACATTTTTTTACCCAGTCAATAAGGTCGATGTGCATATCTATTCTTCCGCCGTTGATAAAAACTGTCCATTTATTTGGACTTATCGCCTTAGCATCGACACCAACGCATATACACTGGCTTCCGAAAACATCTGCACCGTCTTTAATAAGCTGCGGATTTTTAACAGCCTGCGAGTTCACTGATACTTTATCTGCACCTGCACGAAGCGTATCACGGATATCATCAACAGTTGCAATACCTCCGCCGACTGTAAGGGGAACAAAGACCTTTTTAGCGGTCTCCCGAACAACATCGAGGATAACTCCCCTGCCCTCGTGAGAAGCTGTTATATCATAAAACACGATCTCATCAGCGCCCTGGAGATTATACTCGTACGCGCACTGCACAGGGTCACCGACCTCTTTTATCCCTTCAAAATTGACACCCTTTACGACCTTGCCGTCACGCACATCAAGGCAAGGTATTATTCTTTTAGCAAGCATAAGATCTGCCTCCGATCACATTTTTGCAAAGTTTTCAAGTATCTTCAAGCCGATCTTTCCACTCTTTTCAGGGTGGAACTGACAGCCAAACACGAACCTGCCGTCACCGACAACTGCGGGTACACTGTGACCGTAATCACAATGTGCATACAGCGCGTCACTGTCACAAAAGGCTTTATACGAATGAACAAAATAGACATATTCATTCTCGCCAAGTCCGTCAAACAGCGGGCTGCTCCGGTCGTACTCAAGCTTATTCCAGCCCATATGCGGGATAACAAGATCAGGCTCTGTCATTTTGTCAACATATCCTTTGATAAGTGACAGACCTGAGCACTCTTCAAACTCAAAGCTTTTTTCAAAAAGCAGCTGCATACCAAGGCATATTCCAAGGAAAGGCTTTTGAACAGCCTGCTGTTTGATAACTTCAACAAGTCCGCTTTCATCGAGCTTTTTCATTGCAGCAGGAAAGGCACCAACACCGGGTAAGATGATAGAATCCGCATTTTCAAGGTCTGCCTTTTTGCTTGTTAATACGCTGTCGCAGCCGAGATAGTCAAGTGCATTTTTTACAGAAAAGATGTTTCCTGCGCCGTAATCAACGATAGCTATCATTACAGAACTCCTTTAGTCGAAAGCACAGCACCGCCGTTAAATGCCAGCGCTTGCTTCAAGGCGTGTGCAACAGCTTTGAAGATAGCCTCGCATATGTGGTGGTCGTTTTTGCCGTATTCCTCCCTGATGTGCAGAGTTATACCTGCGTTGAACGCAAATGCTCTGAAAAACTCCTCTGCAAGACAGGTATCGAACTCGCCTATTCTATCATCGGAGAACTTTGCATCAAAGACCAGAAAAGCTCTTCCGCTTATATCAAGAGAACAAAAAGCGAGCGCTTCGTCCATAGGAACATATGCAGATCCGTATCTTGCAATACCCGACTTATCACCGAGTGCCTGTGCAAAGGCTTTGCCAAGACAGATTCCAATATCTTCAACGCTGTGATGACCGTCAACATAAAGGTCACCCTTGCATTTGATATTCATATCAACTCCGCTGTGTACAGCAAGTGCCGTGAGCATATGATCGAAGAACCCGATACCCGAATCTATTGATACCTCGCCCTTTCCGTCAAGATCGACAGAAAGTACGATATCTGTTTCCTTTGTTTTTCTTGCTACTTCTGCTTTTCGCATAGTATACACCCCTTTATCAGAATCTGACTTTTATAGAGTTGGCGTGTGCTGTAAGTCCTTCCTTCTGCGCAACATAGATAATATCGTCCTTGCCCTTTTCAAGAGCTTCGCGAGTATAATATATAAAGCTTGAACGCTTTTCAAAGCTTGTAACTGAAAGCGGCGAGAAGAATCTTGCCGTGCCGCTTGTAGGAAGAACGTGGTTAGGACCTGCATAGTAATCTCCAAGCGGCTCTGGTGCATACTGACCTAAAAAGATCGAACCCGCATTGTCAAGTCTTCCCACATACTCCATCGGATTATCAAAAAGAACTTCAAGGTGCTCGGGAGCAAACTTGTTTGCCATATCACACGCCTCGTCCTTGGTATTGCAAATTATTATCGCACCATAGTTTTCAAGAGAATATCTTATGATATCCTTTCTCTCAAGGTCCTGCATCTGTCTTTCGACCTCAGCGATAGTCTGCTCTGCGACCTTCTCGCTGGTCGTTACAAGTATTGCAGAAGCAAGCTTGTCATGCTCTGCCTGTGACATAAGGTCGGCAGCTATATAGTTTGGATTAGCATTTTCATCAGCCATGACCAGTATCTCGCTCGGGCCAGCAAACATATCAATATCTACTGTACCGTAAAGCAGCTTTTTAGCGGTTGCGACATAGATATTGCCGGGGCCTACTATTTTATCGACCTTTGGCATCTCCTGTGTGCCGTAAGCAAGTGCAGCTATTGCCTGCGCACCGCCTGCGAGGAACACTCTGTCAACGCCGCAAAGTGCAGCAGCAACAAGTATATCCTTGTTTGGTGTACCGTCCTTGAGCGGCGGAGTTACCATTGTTATCTCCTTAACACCAGCAATTTTAGCTGGGATAGCATTCATAAGTACGCTTGAAGGATATGCAGCTGTGCCGCCCGGAACATAAAGGCCTACCTTTTCAAGACCTCTGACCTTCTGACCGAGAACGCAGCCATCAGGCGTGCAGTTTACAAAGCTCTGAGCCTTTTGTCTCTGGTGGAAATCAGCTATATTCTCAATACAATTGAGCAGCGATTCAACAAGCTGCGGGTCAGCCTCTGTGAGTGCATCGTTGATAACATCTCTTGGCACCTCATAATATTGCGGCAGTTTACCGTCAAACTTTAATGTATAGTCCTTGACTGCTTTATCGCCGTTCTCCTTGACATTATCAAGGATCTCACTTACAACAGCGGTTATTTCTTTATTTGTCTCGCCGTTTCTCTTTTCAAGCTGTTTGAAAAACTCGACCTCATCCTTACCGTTCACATATATTTTTCTTATAAATGACATTTTACTATCCTCCGATTCTAAATAAACTGCGGTTCATTATCCTGATTAAAAAGAAGGGTAACACCGGTATTAACGTTTATCCCGCGTGCCTGCGCTTGGACTATCGGCACTTTAACATCACAGCTGATGATCTTATCTCTCAGCGTTGGGAAATACTGATTATAGTACATTACCTTGAACCACACATACTGCTGATCCTGTTTTTTAACGCTATGGACATAGCCTGCAACAGCTGCGGCATTTGGCATGCCATTGACAGGCTGCATAGGTGTGTTCATAAGATAGTACTTAACGTCCTGTCCGAGCGAAGCAGCTATCTTTTCATCATCATAATTCTGCTTTTTGCTCAGGTAAACGATAATTCCAACGATCGCACCTACGATACCTCCAATAATGCATCCTCTGAACATACCGTCAGCGATAGAGTCAAATAAATCATTAGCGATTTCCAAATACATTATGATCTCCCCTTTTATTTATCAAGATTTTTCTCTACCAGCTCCACAAAGCTCTCTATCTCCTTTTGCCTGAGCTTCATGCTGACCATATTTACAATAAGTCTTGCAGATATCGGACATACATCCTCTATAACTTCAAGACCGTTTTCTTTAAGAGTTGTGCCTGTTTCAACGATATCAACTATACCGTCTGCAAGTTCAAGCAAGGGAGCTAACTCGACAGAACCCTCAATTTTAACGATATCAACGTCCATACCCTTGCTCTCAAAGAACTTTCTTGTTATGTTTGGGTATTTTGTCGCAATTGTTTTTACGTTATAGCCCGCATAAAAATCATAGCCTTTTTTTGTGGCAAGAGCGAATTTGCATCTTCCGAAACCAAGATCAACAAGCTCAAAGCACTTGCCCTGCATTTCCATAATTGTATCCTTGCCAACGACACCCATATCGCATACGCCATGCTCAACATAAGTTATAACATCATTTGCCTTAGCAAGCACAACCTCAAGGTTTCCGTCAGGAACTGAAAGGATAAGCTTTCTGCCCTTTTCTCTGATAGCTGTACAATCATATCCGAACTTTTCAAGCAGTCCGACCGTATCTTTTTCCAATCTGCCCTTTGTAAGAGCAATTCTAAGCGGTTTGTTCATTTTACTTACCTCCAATTTACTCTCACAATGTTATTTCTTTGGATTCGTCACTGATAACAACAACTTTAGATATACCGTTTGCTTTTGCATATGCAACAGTTTCATCATATGTATCAAACAGTGAATTCTCGACCTTCAGACCCTGCTTAACAAGATCGTGCGCGTACTCAACAGCTTCGACCTCATACTTGTTTTCACCGTAAACGAGAACTTCTGCCTTTTTGCCGCAGGAATTAGTCCCCTGCATCATCATATGCTTTGCCGCACTGTCAACATTTACTCCAAATCCGACAGCATTGCATTCACGCCCGAATTCACCGACAAGGTTATCGTATCTGCCGCCTTTAAGAACAGCTTCGCCTATATTTGAAAGATAACCCTTGAACACGATACCTGTATAGTAGTCGATATGGCTGACGATACCGAGGTCAAGAGAGATCTTACCCTCATAGCCAAGTGCAGAAAGTCTTGTGTATACCTCGCGAAGCTTTTCAAGTATCTGCTTTATCTTATCGTTAGTATAAATAGCAGCAGCCTTATCAAGAACATCAACGCCGCCGAAAAGCCTCGGTAACTGGCGAAGTGCACTGGAAACACAATTATCTCCGACCTCATCGAGCAGATCGTTAAGCACGGGATAATTCTTGGAATAGATCAGTGACCTGATCTCCTCTTTAGTGTTCTCATCGGCATCAAGTTTTTCCATAAGCTCTTTGAAATAGCCGATATGACCTATTTCAAGTCTGAAATTATCCTTGTCAAAGCCTGAAAGCGCCTCAAGAGCAGTGCTCAGAACCTCAAAATCAGCTTTCTTCTTATTCTCACCGCCCAGCAGCTCGATACCCGCCTGAACGACCTCGTCGGAGCGTCCCTTCAAAAGTGCATTGTTTTCGTAAACGCTCTGATTATAAAAAAGTCTTAACGGAAAATTTGCATCTTTCAGGCGTGATGCTGCAAGCCTTGCAATAGGGATCGTTGAATCAGGGCGCATAACGATTATCCTGCCCTTTGAGTCAACAAGCTTGTACATATTCTCCTGCCTGAAATGTCGTGTACTTGTACTGAACAAGTCATAAAACTCTATACCGGGAGTGACTACCTCGCTATACCCCAAACCTGTAAATAGAGCATTGAGCTTCTGTTCTGCCTCACGTCTTGCAAGGCATTCATCAAAAAGCAGATCCCTTGTGCCCTCAGGCGTTATAAGGTCATTTCTTTTCATCGTTCTCACGTTCCTTTGCTTTATCGTAGTAAAGTGGTAACATATTAGTATGCTATTAACTTAAATTATTTTAACACAGTATCCTGACTCTGTCAAGTATTTTGCACAAAAACGAAGGCAAGTTTTTGTAAACTATTTATTAATCGCCTTAGTGTTTCAGAAAAGAGTCAGCTGATTCTGCTTGGGCAGATCACCGAAAGCTCCGTTTCGTTCAAGCGTTTCCACAACAGATTTAGGAACGCCGCTTTGTATCTGGAATTCCTCAATTGAGATAAATCCCTTATCCTTAGCTTTTTCATATATCAGCTTAGCAGCATTTTCTCCCACTCCGTTAAGCGAACAGAAAGGAAGTCTGATCTTACCGTCCTCGATCTGATAAATAAAAGCGTGTGATTTATAAATATCAACGGGCAAAAACTCCAAGCCTCTTGACAGCACCTCGTTGGCAAGCATCAGAATATCGCACACATCTTCATCTTTTTTTGTTTTCTCGTTTTTGGGTTTATTCTCGATCTCTGTGATCTTGCTTCTGACAACATACATTCCTTTCATAACAAGCTCTGCATCAAAATCTTCACCTCTTACGGTAAAAATAGATGCATAGAACGTAAGCGGATCATGTACCTTGAACCAGCAAAGTCTGATAGCTGCTGTAACATAAGCGGCAGCGTGGGCTTTAGGGAACATATACTTGATCTTCAAGCAGCTTTCGATATACCACTCCGGAACGTTATGCGCGCGCATTTCCTCTTTCATGTCCTCTGTAAGAAGTTTTGGCGCTTTACCCTTACGAGTGATCTCCATGATCTTAAACGAAAGGCTCTTATCCACACCGTGATAGATAAGATATGTCATGATACTGTCACGCGTTCCGATAACGTTGGATATATCGCAGGTACCGGAAGCAATAAGATCTTTAGCATTGCCAAGCCATACATCTGTTCCGTGTGACAGACCTGATATCTGCAAAAGGTCTGAAAAGTTTTTCGGATTAGCGTCGAGAAGCATCTGGCAAACGAATTTAGTACCCATTTCAGGTATACCAAGTGTACCGGTCTTGCAGAAAATATCCTCCGGTTTTACGCCAAGCACCTCGGGTGAAGTGAAAAGCTTATATACATCAGGATCAGACATCGGTATCTTCGTGATATCCTTTCCGCTGAACATTTCAAGATACTTGTAAATTGTAGGTACATCGTGACCAAGTTCATCAAGCTTGAGTATAGTATCGTGAAGAGAATGGAAGTCAAAGTGCGTTGTCACCATATCAGAATCTACCTTTTCGGCAGGGTGCTGAACAGGTGTAAAGTCGTATACCTCATAATCTCCGGGGATTACGACCATTCCGCCCGGGTGCTGTGATGTAGTACGCTTGATCCCGCAGCAGCCTACCTTCAATCGCTCTATTTCAGCTTTAGGCAAGACCTTTCCTCGTTCATCGAGGTATTTCATAACATAGCCGAATGCAGTATTTTCCTGTATTGCGCCGATAGTACCTGCCTTAAATACATGGTCTGCACCGAAAAGCTCTTCGGTATACTTATGTACCTTTGACTGAACATCTCCGGAAAAGTTAAGGTCGATATCAGGTGCTTTGTCTCCGTGGAATCCAAGGAATGTTTCAAACGGTATGTCGTGCCCGTCACGATCCATATCGGTTCCGCAATTCGGGCAAGACTTCGGCGGCAGGTCAAAGCCCGAACCGACAGAGCCGTCTGTTACAAACTCGCTGTGTCTGCATTTTGGACAAACATAATGGGGTTCAAGAGGATTGACCTCGGAGATACCCGACATTGATGCAACGAATGACGAACCGACCGATCCACGCGAACCGACCTGGTAGCCGTTCTGGTTTGAATAGGCAACAAGCTTCTGCGAGATCATATACAGAACTGCAAATCCATGCTCGATGATAGAATCAAGCTCTCTTTCAAGGCGGTCAAAAACGATCGGCGGAATATGCCCTTTATAGAATTCGCTGATGTGGTTGAGCTGATCTTCGTTAAGATCTTTTTCAGGCGGAACAACTATATCATCGGGATCGCAGTCGCCGTAAATGCTAAGGCACTTTCTCCAGCAAATTACCTGAAGCTCGTAAACAGCGCCTTCTATAAATGGTGTGTATGTACCGTTTGGGAATGCCTTCAGATCAGGATCGACCATATCCGAAACTCTGTTAGGATTAGTCACTACTACCTCAAGGGCTTTATCCTCGCCGAGATAAGAGAATTCATCAAGCATTTGCTGTGTTGTCTTGAAATAAAGCGGTGCCTGGTTATCAGCATCAGAAAAGCCCTGTGCCGCCATTATTATAGCTCTGAACTGTGCATCAGACTTGTCCATAAAATGTACATCGCCTGTTGCACATACAGGTATGCCAAGCTCTTCACCGAGCCTGCATATCGCCCTGTTGAATTCCTGCAGCTCTTCATAGGTGGAAACATCACCTTTTCTTAGCATAAACTCGTTATTGCCCAAAGGCTGTATTTCAAGATAATCATAAAACGATGCTATCTGCTTTATTTTCTCCCATGGCTCTTTATTGAAAATGGCTCTGAATACCTCTCCCTGCTCACAGGCTGAGCCTATTATCAAGCCCTCACGGTGCTTAACAAGCTCTGATTTAGGTATCAATGGACGTTTCTTATAATATTTCAGATTTGAATAAGAGATAAGCTTATAGAGATTTTTCAGACCTGTATTATTACGCACAAGGATTATCTGATGATAGCGTTTTAGATTTCTCACATCTTCGGGCTTTTCATTGGCAAACAGGCTGTTGAGCATATCTATGCTTAGTATCATAAGCGGATACTTATCTATAAGCGTTTTGCAGAAATGAATAAACATCTGCGCATACAGATCGGCACCTGCAAGGTTTTTAGCTGCTATCTCTGACATCTGTTCATGTGCAAGAACTGTTTCGATCTTTAGATCATTCAGACCGTCAAGGTCTATCCTGCAAATCTCAGAAAGCTTGACATATGAATAATCAAAAGCTATATCATTATTTTTAAGGCAAGAATCAAGTGCTGCAGCTGCATTTTCTGCATCATAAAAAACCAGCACTGCGCCATTTCCGCAAAACTGGACAAATTTAGCCGCACGATAATCTTCCTCACAATCAAAGCTTTCGGTCACCTTCAGATCCTTGATCTTAACGGCAGTAATACGGGTGATAGTTTTATTTTCGCTTCCGTCATTGGCAAAATCAAAATGAACAGCTGTGAACTCCTCATCAAGCTCGCGCTTATCACAGCCGACAAAAACGGAAGCATCATTGTTTACCTCGTAATCCTCAACACCATAAATGATCTTAAAATCTCCGCCGTCTTTGCGGATGCTGTTACATTCGTTTCCAGCATCGGTATAAGCCTGTACAACACCGTGGTCTGTTATTGCGACTGCCTTGTGTCCCCAATTGAAAGCACGGCGAACAAGCTTGTCTGCGGGTGTAATCGCATCAAGCTGTGACATATTCGTATGCAGATGAAGTTCAACACGCTTGTGCTCGCAGGTATCCTTTACAGGATCTCTTTGAACGAGCAAAATAGAATCAGGCTCAAGATTGAAGGTATGGTCAAAATCATTTTCTTCGATCCTGCCCGAAATTATAACCGTCTTGCCTACCTTCATTTTGTCAAGGATAGCTTCCAGAACAGCTTTAGTAAGCGGATTGCTCCTGTATGCCTTTACAGCGCCCTTCATCTGAACGCTCAAGGAAGATGTATAATCAGTTATAAAAATGTTTGCTATGAGCATACCGTTTTTGGTCTCTCTTGTATCGACCTTGAAAACATCGCCCCAGACTGTAACATTTCCCACATAATCCGCAGCAATGTCCTTCATTTCTGTCACTTTAGTCTGCGGATCGATAGGTGAGCCTTTAAGAACTGGTGCATTCTCACAAAGCAGATGCAGCCTTGTGAAATCGACCGTACAGGTGCGGAATTCAACCTTTTCCTGATTCGATCTATCCTCTTTTTTGAATACAGCAGGTTCAGACTTTGCACTTGGAGCCTGCGGAACAGGCAGACTGGCAAGAAACTCCATCTGCTCACGTTCATAAGCCTCAATATCAGTTTCAAGAACTCCATCAAAGGTTATATTGACCCTGCGTGAGAACATTTCCTCAACAAGGGCAGCCAGCTTTTTAGCTGCACCGTTCTTTTCAAGCAAAGCATAACCGCCGTGTTTTATTGTGATCTTTACATTATCTCCGTCGATATCTGCTTCAGCGCCGTTGAAAAAGCCGTTAACAAGCGGAAATCTATCCTTGAAAAAACGAAAAATCTCGGGGAAATACTCCGCCGAAAGCTTTTCGGGAGTATATTTACACTTGACCTCAAAGACCTGTGCGCGAAGAGCCTTCTTCATAAAGCCGCAGAACTGCTCTATCTCATCATATTTTACATAGTCATCAAAGGTCGCAATAATACACAGGTCAGAATTATCTCTGCCTGTTATGATCTTAAGTATTCTTCCGCCTGCAAGTGCTGACGGCATATTTACATCGAACTGTGAAAACAGATCTACAAAAGTATTGTTCATTTTATATCCTTTTACATCTTATCAATTTCATTCATCAGTGCCTGCAGCGCCTCTTCCTCGGGAAGTCTGCAAAGCTTCTTTCCATTTTTGAAAAGTACAACGCATCCGTCACCGCCTGCGATGCCGACATCAGCCTCGCCTGCTTCACCGATGCCGTTTACAACGCAGCCCATAACCGCAACAGTTATGTTCTTATCAATATTCTTTGTCATATCCTCGACCTTTTTTGCAAGACCTATAAGGTCGATCCTTGTTCTTCCGCAGGTTGGACAGGAAACTATCTTTACTCCGCTGCCCTTTCCGATCGCTTTAAGGATATCCTTTGCAGCATATATCTCTTTTACAGGATCATCAGTCAGCGAAACTCTGATAGTTTCACCTATGCCGTCAACAAGCAGCGAACCGATACCGACAGCTGATTTTATCAGACCCATTCTCTCTGTACCCGCTTCTGTAACACCGAGGTGAAGAGGATAGTCGCACTTTTGCGCAAGCAGTCTGTATCCGTTTATCATAGTTTCAACATCAGACGACTTTATAGAGATAACAATGTTTCCAAAACCGCAGTCCTCAAGTATCTTAACGTGACCCATTGCACTTTCAACAAGTGCCTCCGAACACGGAGAGCCGTACTTTGCAAGTATTTCCTTTTCAAGAGAGCCTCCGTTTACACCTATCCTTATAGGCAAGCCGCGTTTTGTGCAGACATCAACAACTGCCTTTACTCTGTCTATACCGCCGATATTTCCGGGATTTATGCGTATCGCATCAACGCCTGCCTCAGCAGCTGCTATTGCAAGCTTATAATCAAAGTGTATGTCTGCAACAAGCGGCATACTCACCTTTTCTTTTATCGTGGGGATAAGCGCGACAGCGTCCATATCGGGAATAGCTGCTCTGATTATCTCACAGCCTGCCCGTTCAAGCTCGGCAGCCTGCTCGACAGAGCCTTGAATATCTGTCGATGGGACACTTATCATTGATTGAATGTATATTTTATTACCGTCAAGCGTTAATCCGCCGACTTTAACAGGTCTGCATTTTCTCATTTTAATTCTCCGTTATCAGAATAGTTTCAAAACATCACTAATTGTTATTATCGCCATAAATGCCAAGAGAACGATCAGTCCTATGAAATGCACCATTCCCTCATGTTCGGGTTTGACAGGTTTTCCGCGGATAGCCTCGATGATAAGGAACACAAGACGTCCGCCGTCAAGTGCAGGAAGCGGTAAAAGGTTAAAGATACCGATATTGATCGTGATAAATGCGCATATTGACAGCATCGTATGGATAAGGCTCGACCAATCTA
The DNA here is from genome assembly GCA_902786965.1 of uncultured Ruminococcus sp. Classification (GTDB taxonomy): domain Bacteria; phylum Bacillota; class Clostridia; order Oscillospirales; family Ruminococcaceae; genus Hominimerdicola. The sequence continues at coordinate 80,757 of CADAEJ010000001.1, forward strand.
TTTTGCCCGTTTCCTTGTCAGTTTCCGAATCAACAACATCACCGATAGTATCAACAATACCGACAGGACCACTGAGCTCTCTGAATGAATACTTGCCAAGAACAAGGTCTTTAAGAGAGATAAAGATAAGTCTTGCATCTGAAACTCCTGTTTTCAGCGTCTGCGAAAGAACAGTACCGACACCGAGCTCAACAGGCTTGACTTTGAAATCTATATGCATGGTCTTATCCTGCGTCTTGAATTTGACATCTTTAAGCTCTTTTTTCTCGCCATCACGCTCAACAACTATATCAAATACTCCGTCTTTATCGTTTTTGAACTGAAATGACATATCCATAGTTGTAAATATGCGCATACCATTTATCTTGATGATCTTGTCGCCAAGCTCAAGGCCTGTTTCATGCGATGATGCGCCTTCCTCAAAATACGAGATCGTAGTAGATGCATAAGGGCCGCTTGTTGCTGTATTGATAAGCAGCAGAATAAAGCCTAAAATTAGGTTCATAACTACCCCGGCGACAACTATGATTATTCTTCGCCACACTGCCTTTTTGCAGAAAGCTCCTTCTTCGTCGCTGCTGCCGTCTTCGCCTTCCATTGCACAGTACCCTCCGAATGGGACGATCCTCAATGCAAAAAGGGTATCCCCTTTTTTTCTTTTGAAAATGGCAGGCCCCATTCCGATAGAAAACTCATTGACCTTGACCTTGTTTCGCCTTGCAGCAAAGAAATGCCCGAATTCATGTGCAACAATGATAAATTCAAACATGAATATGGCAAAAACAATTGAACCCAATGTTCGCATAAATTAACTAACCCCTTTTTCTATCTGTTCACGGACGTAGTCTCTTGCCTTCCTATCAGCATCAAGTACGTCCTGCACACAAGTTATCTCTGTCTCTTTTATATTTTCAAGAGCCATTGTTACAAGCTCTCCAATTTTCAGAAATTTGATCTTACCGTCAAGGAACGCCGCAACAGCTTCCTCATTTGCACCGTTCACTATTGCCGGCTTGGTACCGCCGATAGTTATAGCCTTGATGCAGGCTGTAAGGCAGTCAAAGGTATCATAATCGGGCTTATCAAATGAAAGGGTGCCGTAATCAGTAAGTGAAAGATGCTTTGTCGGACAGTCAAATCTGTCGGGATAAAGCAAAGCATACTGGATAGGTATTTTCATATCCGGCACGCCCATCTGTGCGATAACAGAGTTATCCATAAACTCTACGGCGGAATGAACAACGCTCTGCCTTTGAACAACGATCTCGATCTGTTCAGGTTTAAGGTCAAAAAGCCATATTGCCTCGATAAACTCCAGACCCTTATTCATAAGCGTTGCAGAATCAATAGTTATCTTTCTGCCCATAGACCAGTTCGGGTGAGCAAGTGCCTGCTCAACTCCCACATTTTCAAGATCCTTTTTAGTCTTTTTGTAAAAAGGTCCGCCCGATGCAGTAAGGATAATGCCTTTAAGCTGTTCTTTTTTGTTGCCCTGCAAGCACTGGAAAATTGCAGAATGTTCGCTGTCAACAGGATATATATTCACGCCCTTTTGCTTTGCACTGTTGATTACAAGCTTTCCTCCTGCAACAAGAGTTTCCTTATTGGCAAGTGCAATATCTGTGCCATGCTCGATCGCAGTAAGAGTTGGCACAAGACCCACCATACCCACAACGCTGTTGAGCATAATATCTACACCGTCCATCGAAGCTATCTGCTTCAAGCCCTCCATGCCGGTAAGCACTTTCACATCGCTGTCAACGAGAGCTTCAAGCTCGCCGCATTTTTGTTCACAATATATGCAGACAGTTTTGACATTATGCTCCCTTGCCTGCTCTGCAAGAAGCTCAACATTGGAATTTGCGGCAAGTGCAGCTATTTCGATCCCATGCTTGTCACATATCTCGATAGCCTGTGTTCCGATAGAACCTGTTGAGCCAAGTATAGTAATTCTTTTCATATCTTAGTCCTTTTAAATACTCAAAGGGGTAAGCTACAAGCCTGCCCCTGATAAGTGTGATAATATATTACGCGAAGATCAAGCCCTGCGTGTACAGATAGTACATAAACGGAGCTACAAGCAAAACGCTGTCAAATCTGTCCATCACTCCGCCGTGACCGGGCATTATATTGCCGTAATCCTTGATGCCTGTCTGCCTTTTTATGATAGATGCAGTAAGGTCGCCGATAAGTCCGATCACTGCGCAGACCATTCCTGCTACAACGATCCATACAAAGTGTACAGGTCTGCCATTGGTAAGATATCTGTAAACAAGTGAAATAATAAGCATTATCACACCGTTTGCTGCAATACCGCCGATAAGGCCTTCCACAGTCTTTTTAGGGCTGATCTCAGGGCACAGCAGTGTCTTGCCAAGGAACGTTCCTGCAAAATAAGCTCCGCTGTCAGCGAGCCAAGCCGCACACAATGTAATAAGAAGCAGGAAAACTCCACCTTCGATCCTCGCCATACTTGTAAGAGTAGAGAAACAGTAGTTATAAAGTGATGTAACTCCGACCATTACAAAGAAGTCATTATAATTGAAGTTATTATGGTCCATAAGGTACAGCACGCAGACAGCAATGATAAATAGCAGGTAATAAAGGCTTGAATTGAAAAACCACAGTTTATTGTGAGCATGTATCGCAGGCATTATGGCATCAATTGCAACAAATGTATAGCATGCTATTGCGACCTTTTGATGCTTTGCATAGCCTGTTGCCCTGAATACCTCCCAGATGGCCATACAGATTATAAATCCAATAGCAAGGTTAAAAACGAATGTATTGTGCAGTATCAGCACTACAACTGCAATAACTATCGCAACTGCAGCTGATTTTATACGAGTTCCCATTATTCAAACTCCTCCGAATCGTCTGTTTCTTTCACTGTAAGCAAGTATAGCCTTATCAAACTCATCATTGTTGAAATCAGGCCATAGGATATCAGAATAATAAAATTCCGCATATGCACATTGCCATATCATAAAATTAGAAAGCCTCTGCTCACCGCTTGGTCTTATAACAAGGTCAACAGGCGGGACATCCCCGGTATAGAGATTTTGCTCTATCATATCCATAGTTATATCCTCAGGCTCAAGCTTTCCTTCCTTGACCTGCTGTGCAAGGGTTTTACAGCTATGGCATATCTCATCTCTGCCGCCGTAGTTTATGGCAAGCAGCAGCGTCATAATATCATAGTCTTTTGATTTACGCTCCGAATCGAGCATTTTCTGCTGCAATGACTCGCTGAGCTTTGAACGGTCACCGATAAAGCGTATGCGCACATGTTCTTTAAGAAAATCATCAAGCTCATCAAGATACTTTTCAAAGAGATTCATCAAAGCATCGACCTCGTCCTTGGGACGTTTCCAGTTCTCTGTTGAAAAGGCGTAAAATGTGATGTATTTTACTCCGACCTCTTTAGCGTGTCTTGTTATCGCTCTGAAATTCTGTGCGCCCTGTCTGTGACCAACCTTTCTTGGCAGACCGCGTTTTTTAGCCCATCTGCCGTTACCGTCCATAATAACTCCGACGTGAACAGGTATCTTCGCATTTTCAAGAGTTATTTTTGATCCGCGGTTAAATAATGCCATAACGCAACCTCGTCTGATTATTATTAGATAGAGAGTATCTCTTTTTCCTTTTCTGCAACGTGTTCATCAACTTCCTTGCAGAACTTATCAGTCATCTTCTGGATATCCTCTTCGCCGTCCTTCTGCTCATCCTCGGTTATCTCGCTGTTCTTCTTCATAGCCTTTATCTTTTCCATAGCGTCACGTCTGATAGAACGGATAGCGACCTTGGTATCCTCTCCGCCCTTCTTAACGTCCTTAACTATTTCCTTACGTCTGTCCTCGGTAAGCTGGGGGAATGTAAGGCGGATGACCTGACCGTCATTCTGTGGATTGATACCGATATCCGATGCCTGAATAGCCTTCTCGATAGCTTTAAGGGTAGTCTTATCCCAAGGAGTGATAACAAGCACCCTTGCCTCTGCAACAGAAACAGCTGCCATCTGGTTAACAGGTGTGGGAGCGCCATAGTAGTCTACCTTTACCTTATCAAGTACGTTCGGGTTAGCTCTGCCGGCTCTGATTGCGGAAAAGTCTGAAAGCATAACGCTTATGGATTTTTCCATTTTGGATTTAGCCTTTTCTTTAAGTTCTTTCATAACAATAACTCCTTTACGCTTATTTTACTATTGTGCCGATCTTTTTGCCCATGCAGGCATCATAAATATTATCAGGTCTGCCAAGATCAAAAACAAGAATTGGAACATGGTTATCCTGGCACATTGCCGCAGCTGTTGAATCCATTACCTTCAAGCCCTTTGAAAGGATATCGTTGAACGTAAGCTCATCAAACTTTACAGCATCGGGATACAGATGAGGGTCTTTATCATAAACGCCATCGACCATTGTAGCCTTGAAGAAGATATCAGCTTCAATTTCAGCTGCTCTCAACGCTGCGGCTGTATCAGTTGAGAAAAACGGGTTGCCCGTACCGCCGCCAAAGATGCAGACTCTGCCTTTTTCAAAGTGACGCATCGTTCTGTTTCTGATATAAGGTTCAGCGACCTGCGGCATAGAGATAGATGTCTGTACTCTGACCTCAAGTCCGCAGTTTTCAAGGCCGTCAGCAACTGCAAGAGCGTTCATAATAGTTGCGAGCATACCGATATGGTCAGCCCTTGTTCTGTCCATAGCGCCGCTTGAACGTCCTCTCCAGTAGTTTCCTCCGCCAACAACGATGCCGACCTCAACGCCTGCGTCAACGCATTTCTTGATGCTCTTACCAAAGGTATTGATGACATCAAAATCAAGTCCCATTTTCTTATCGCCGGCGAGAGCCTCACCACTCAACTTGAGAAGTATTCTTTTGTAAATCGGTTCCATAAACAGCAACTCCTTATAACTTTTTATTTTTCGGGTCTCCCCGTATAAACTACTTATCCTCTTATGATCTTGACATAGACCGTTCTTTCCCGCGGTCCGTCACATTCAACAAAATATATTCCCTGCCATGTTCCCAGCAGCAGTCTGTTATCACTGATTATAACAGTTTCGGAGCAGCCAATGCAGGTAGATTTCATATGCGCATGAGAATTGCCCTCTGCGTGCTTGAACTGTGGTCTGTCGGGAAAAGTCTTTGCAAGTGCGTAGGTGAGATCTTCAACTACATCAGGATCGGCATTTTCATTTATTGTTATCCCTGCGGTAGTATGGGGACAGTAAACAACTGCAATCCCCTCATTAACACCGGACTCGATAACAGCCTGTCTGACGTAACTTGTGATATTGTAAAAGGCACTTGACTCTTTAGTTCTTATATGTATTGCTTTGAGCATAGTATTTTCTCCTTACCTGTTAAGGAAATCAGCTTCCGTTTCTGTTGTCGAAGGTCTGTTCATAAGGTGTGAAAGTGCCTGGTTTGCAGGTCTACCATCGAAAAGTATACCGTAAAGCTCTTGTGTGATAGGCATATCGACCATAAGCTTCTTTGCAAGAGCATATGCGTTTTTGGTGCATACATAACCCTCAACAGTGCCTATCTGCTTAACAGCCTCTTCAGGTGATACTCCCTTGCCGATAAGTATACCCGCACGCCTGTTACGGCTGTGCATACTGCAGCAGGTAACAATAAGATCACCGATACCGCTCAGACCCGCAAAAGTTTCCTCCTGCGCACCCATTGCGATACCAAGCCTGCGGATCTCGCTTATGCCTCTTGTCATAAGTGCAGCTTTTGTATTATCACCAAATCCAAGTCCGTCGCATACACCCGCAGCAAGGGCTATAACGTTTTTAAGCGATCCACCTATCTCTGCACCCATAACATCATCGCAAAGGTAAACTCTGAAATATGTCGTGGAAAAAGTCTTTTGTATGAATTTGGCAGCCTCATAATTCTCGCATGCTGTGATGACAGTAGTAGGTATGCCCCTGCCGACTTCCTCGGCATGTGAAGGCCCTGTGAGAACCGCAACAGTATTATCGGGGAAACACTCTTTAGCGACCTGACTCATCGTTTTGAAAGAGTCTGCCTCCAAACCTTTTGAAGTGTTAAGGATTATACTGTCCTTGCTGATAAACTCTGCTGCCTGCTCACATACGCCGCGCAGAAACGGTGACGGTATACCCAGCACAACGATATCTGCATCTTTAGCGCATGATAATTCAGTTGTAAGCTTTATACTTTCATTTACTTTAACTCCGGGAAGTTTTGCTGCATTCTCCCCTGTTTTTCTTATAGTTTCGATTTCTTCCTCAAATGCTGACCATACAGTTACACTATGACCGTTATTGTCGCAGTTGATCGCAAGTGCAAGACCAAATGCACCTGAACCTAATACAGTGATACGAGCCAATCAATATATCTCCTTTCAGATATCACTCTGTTTTGTCTTTTTTCTTGCTGCCAAATTTATTCTCCGTACCATTCATAAGTCTTTGAATGTTGGGCTTGTGCATATAAACTATAACAGCACCTATCATCGCCGCTACGATCGTATCGGGAATTGCACCCTCGGGATATTTGATAATAAACATCTGTACGATGAAGGTAAATATAGGATAGGATATCGCCGCAGCGATAGAACCTACAGAAACATACTTTGTAAATACAACAAGCAGTATAAACACACCTACAGAAAGCGCACAGGTCAGCGGGTCGATTGTCAGGAGCGTTGTTGCGGCAAGCAGAACACCCTTTCCGCCGTGGAAGCCATAGAATACCGGAAAAATATGTCCGAGCATTACTATGAAACCAGCGAGATAACCTATAAATTTATCATCACCGAAGAATGTAACATCCATTGCATTTGTAACTACCAAACGGCATATTACAACAGCAACGACGCCTTTAATAAGATCAAATATAAGCGTTGCAAGTGCAGGGCCCTTTCCAAATACCCTCAAAACATTTGTCAGCCCCGCATTGTTGCTGCCATAATCGCGTATATCCTTATGCTTCCATATTTTGCAAACAAGTATCGCAGAATTAAGGCTGCCAAAAAGATATGAAAACACAACAGTAAAAGCTATTGCCAGATAACTCACTAAACTTCCTCCCAAAGAGCATATCGCTGCCCTTTATCATAATTACTTCACGTCATTTCTGTCGCGCTCACGGATCTTGAAGACGATAGGTGTTCCGTCAAGGGAGAACACTTCTCTTATCTGGTTTTCCAGATATCTCTGATACGAAAAGTGGAACAGATCAGCTCTGTTTACAAAATACACAAACGTAGGCGGTTTTGTCGATGCCTGAGTCATATAGTATATCTTCAAGCGTCTGCCCTTGTCAGACGGCGGCTGAACTCTCGAAGTTGCATAAGAAAGCACCTCGTTGAGTCTGCCTGTCGGTATTCTGACCGCATTCTGCTCGGCGACATACTTGATCTTTTCAAACAGAGTATCCATACGCTGACCCGTTTTTGCAGAAATAAACACATACGGAACATAGCTCATAAAAGAAAAATCTTTATCGAGATCTTTTATAAACTCGTTCATTGTATTTGTTTCTTTTTCGATCGCATCCCACTTATTTATAGCAACCACACAAGCCTTGCCCTTTTCGTGAGCATAGCCTGCAACCTTAGAGTCTTGTTCAGTAAAGCCGACGGTAGCATCAATAACTATCACAGCAACATCTGCTCTGTCAACAGCCATATATGCACGCAGGACCGAGAATTTTTCAATGCTGTCAAGCACTTTTGATTTACGTCTGATACCCGCAGTATCAATAAAAATGAACTTGCCGTCCTTATTCTCTACGACTGAATCAGTAGCATCACGGGTCGTTCCCGCTATATCTGAAACAATAACTCTGTCCTCTCCGCAGATCCTGTTGATTATAGAGGATTTGCCAACGTTCGGCTTGCCGATAACAGCGACCTTGATAACATCGTCATCCTCATCCTCTGCATTCTCATCAGGGAGATACTTTAATACCTCATCGAGCATATCTCCGGTGCCATGGCCGTGAACAGAAGAAACTGCGAAAGGTTCACCAAGTCCGAGATTATAAAACTCATAGAACTCAGCAGGCGGTTCGCCAAGTGAATCACACTTATTTACGCAAAGCACAACAGGTTTTCCGGATTTGAGGAGCATATGTGCAACTTCCTGGTCACTTGCAGTAACGCCGGACTTCATATCAGTAACGAATATTATAGCATCAGCACTTGTAATAGCGACCTCCGCCTGCCTTCTCATCTGTTCGAGGATGACATCATTTGAATCAGGCTCAATACCACCTGTATCAACAAGCATAAACTCGTGTGAAAGCCATTCGCATTTACCGTATATTCTGTCTCTCGTCACACCGGGTGTGTCCTCGACTATAGAAAGCCTTTGACCTATCAGTTTATTAAAGAGCGTAGATTTACCAACATTTGGTCTGCCAACTATAGCCACAACAGGCAATGCCATTTTATCAACTCCAATAATTCATTTTTCCACACATACTCAATTTATAGTATAGCATAGTTTGTATGAAAAATCAACAACAAAGCTATAAAAAAATAAAAAGCAGAGGAAGAAAAAATTCAACCTCTGCCTTTAATCCAAATTTCTTTTCGGTCACCAAAAAAGCAGCTTATGCTTCCTTCTTGATAACTTCAACACCCTTGTAATAACCGCAGTTCTTACATACTCTGTGTGGTGAAGTAAGCTCACCGCAGTTAGAGCACTTGCTAAGCGCGGGTGCTTCAAGCTTCCAAACAGCCGAGCGTCTCTTATCACGTCTTGCTTTGGATACTTTTCTCTTTGGTACTGCCATTTTGGCACCTCCTCTTCGGCATCAAGCAAAGGACTTACTTGTTACATTCACACTCGCCTTCATTAAGATTATGTCCGCAAGTGTAACAAAGCCCCTTACAATCATCTTTACATAATATTTTAGTTGGTAGCTGCAGCAATAAATCAGATACAGCAAGCTCGTTCATATCCAGAATATTGTTTTCACAAACAACATACTCGTCATCGTCACTATTAGAACTTGCAACGATTATGTGTTCAAATCTGAAACAATACTCTCTGACAAACTTTGTCAGGCATCTGTCACATTCAAGATCAAGTTCTGCCCTGCTTTCGTATGTCAGCTTGACAACTCCGGCACGGTTACAAATCTTACCCTTTACTGTAACAGGCGAAGCAAATGAATATGCACGAATACCTTCCAGCTCATCCAGACCGATGGAATAATCAATATCAACGCATTCTCCAACGATATCGAACAGCTGTCTCAACTGTATATTCATACCACACCTCAAACATCACAAAGAGTATTATATACCGAATTTTGCGATTTGTCAATACTTTTTTTTAATTTTCTGCCGAAGATACCTGTTTTTATTACTTGATGTATGCTCTTACCTTAGCAGGCAGGTCTTCAACGTCTGCTGAAACAGTAAATACAATATTTACATCTTTGCAGAGGATCGCAACCTTTTCAAGCATTGCGCCAAGAGCCTCATAGTCTCTTCCGCCGATCTTGAGGATACCGTCAACGAACACTTCCTGTATATCATAGTTACCTGCAAGAAGTCCAGCAACAAAGCCATAGAAAGCATCATAGCTGTTCACGCCGTACTCCTCAGCATCTGCAAGTCTTACATTGTGAGGAAGGTCATAGGTGAGCTGCATACCTCTCTCGATGCACACAACATTACCTGTAGCGCTTTCAGCTGCCTTTTTGATAGCTTCAACGAGGATCTTGGTCTTGCCTGTTCCCTTTTTTCCTGGAATCAAATTAATCATAATAAACTCTCCGTTCTGCTATAAAGCTTTATTTTAAGAGTGTTTCCACTCATTATCCCATATTTATTCTGCGCTGAGTTTAGCCTCAAGAGCTGCCTTTGCGTCTTCATATCCCGGCTTACCGAGAAGAGCGAACATATTCTTCTTGTAGCTCTCAACACCCGGCTGATTGAATGGATTTACACCGAGCATATAACCTGAAACAGCAACTGCTTTTTCAAAGAAATAGATAAGTTCACCAAGGTTCTCCTCATCAGCAGTATCCATCTCGATTATCATATTCGGAACTCCGCCCTCTGTATGAGCAAGTATAGTTCCCTGGAATGCCTTTTTGTTTACCACAGACATATTCTGGTTTGTAAGGAAGTTCAGGCCATCAAGGTTTGCCTCATCATCCTCAAGCCAGAGATCTGACTTTGGCTTAACGATATCCACAACAGTTTCAAACATGATCTTTGATCCGTCCTGGATATACTGACCGAGAGAATGAAGGTCTGTTGAGAATGTAGCAGATGCAGGGAAAATACCCTTGTTATCCTTGCCCTCGCTCTCACCGAACAGCTGCTTGAACCATTCGCCCATCATAGTAAATGACGGGTCATAAGAAACGAGCATTTCTACAGACTTGCCCTTTCTTGCAAGGATATTTCTGATAGCCGCATACTTGTAGCAATCATTGTTATCATCGTTAGCATAAGCGTTCTGAGCTTTTCTTGCGCCCTCCATCAGCTTATCTATATCACAGCCTGCTGCAGCAATAGGGAGCAGACCAACAGCGGTAAGTACAGAGAATCTTCCGCCTACATCATCGGGAACAACAAAAGTCTCATAGCCTTCGGTGTCGGAAAGCTCTTTCAGGGTGCCCTTTGCCTTATCGGTAGTTGCAAAGATCCTCTCCTTTGCACCGTCCTTGCCATACTTTTTCTCAAGCATCTGCTTGAAGATCCTGAAAGCAAGTGCAGGCTCGGTAGTAGTACCGGACTTTGAAATTACATTTACACAGATATCCTTACCCTCGCAGATCTTTATAACGTCATTGAGGTATGTAGGATTTATGCTGTTGCCGACAAAATAGATATCAGGTGTATCCTTTGAAAGATTATTGTAAAGAGGCGATTTGAGGAACTCGATAGCTGCCCTTGCTCCAAGATACGAACCGCCTATACCGATAACGATCAGCACATCACAGGTTTTCTTGATCTTTTCAGCAGCAGCCTTGATCCTGGCAAACTCCTCCTTATCATAATCAGTAGGGAGCGTTACCCAGCCAAGAAAATCGCTGCCAAGGCCGTTTCTTGACTCAAGGTTCTTGTGAGCCGCCGTAACGAGAGGCGCAATACCCTTATACTCGTCCTCACCGATAAAATTCTTCAGATACTTTGTTTGCAGTTTTATAGACAATACAGTCAGATCCTTTCACTTTCAACTAATCAAATTATACATTATTTTTTCCTACATTTCAAGGGCTTTATAAATTTTAACAATCTTTGTGCATTTTAACGAAAAACTCTTTACAATTTAATCAGATTATACAACAGTTTTTTTACTCCGCACAGCCAGTTCATTTTCTTTATCTCCTGTTTTGCTGTGATACTGATCGTACATACAGGCTTATCTTCATATTCGAGCGTATACTGCGCACACACTTTGCCTTTTTCCACCGGAGCAGTAAGCTTTTCCTCCCTCTGTGTAACAGATCTGAGTTCCTTTGAGGTCCCGCGCTTGATTATTACAAGCGGCTCACCCGGCACCTCCAACTCACATTCAAGCTCTTCTCCGCCGGTCACCGCTATGTTTTCAAGCAGTTCATCAGGTACCTGCGGACGAAACAGCTGATAGTTTTCGCCGCCGCATTTCAAAAGCTTTTTCACATCAGAATCGCGCTCATCATTATCCTTGCAGCCAAGAACCACCGCGCAAAGCTGTAGTTTGTTTTTATCAGCAGTAATGCACCCGCAGCTGCCGCTTTCTTTTGAGCTGCAAGCTTTCACACCCGTAAGACCGCTGTAGTTCCGTACTAATCTGTTTGAGTTGACAAGCTCTGCCTTGCCGCCTCGAACATTGACCATCCAGGTTTTGAAGTAAGGCACAAGGAAGTCATGATCAGCAAGAGCCTTGCAGAGTTTTGACAAGTCACGGGCTGTTGTGATATTTGCTTTGTCCACACCTGTGCTGTCCATGAAGACCGTACTGCTCATGCCGAGCATTTTCGCCTTTTCGTTCATTTTAGCTGTAAACGCCTTTTCGCTTGTGCAGATATTTTCGGCGATAGTTACAGCCGCATCGTTTGCATTACCCACAGTTATAGCTTTAATTAGTTCATCTGCACTTATTTTTTCGCCTTTATCAAGCCAGATCTGCGGGTCACTCTGTCGGTTAGCCTTATCGTTCACAGTAAAAAGGTCGCTTACTTTGACCTCTCCGTCACGGATCTTTTCGGACAAGAGCAATAAGGTCATCATTTTATTCAGATGTGAAGAATAAAACTGCTTATCCGCATTTTTCTCATACAAAACAGTATCTGTCTGCATTTCAACAAGTATATAACTTGGTGCAGTCACCGATCCAAGCTGCTGCGCTTCGGTGAGAGGTTTCGCAGCAGTTTGTAATCCCATATCCGATCTGCCCGATGCAAACACAGATGATGCTGTCTGTGCAAGCATAACAACTGAAACACAAGCACAAACAGCAAGCTTTGAAATAAATCTTATCATAAGGACAGCCTCCGTTTCTAAACAATAATATGTTCATTCGGAGGCTGTTATGTTATTATTTACGCAATATCAGTAGCCTATGAGCCAGTCATACATCTCCTGATACTTTTTAGCAGATGCCTGCCACGAAAAATCTTTTGTCATACCCGATTTTACTATTCCGTACCAGTCATCACGTCTGTCATCAAAAATATACTTGGCAAACATAACGGTATTATACATTTCATGGGCATTGTAGTTTGCAAAAGAGAATCCCGTGCCAGTATGCTCGAACTGATTGTACGGCTCAACGGTATCTTTAAGTCCGCCTGTTTCGCGAACGATCGGAACTGTGCCATAGCGCAGCGACATAAGCTGCGAAAGACCGCACGGCTCAAACAGAGATGGCATAAGGAATGCATCAACAGACGCATAGATCCTATGGCTCAATGCGTTGCTGTAATAAATATTTGCAGATACCTGTCCCGGATATCTTCCTGCAAACCAGCGGAACATATCCTCATACTTGCCGTCGCCCGTACCAAGCACAGCGAACTGGATACCCTGCTGGCACATTTTTTCCATCATATATGCGATAAGGTCAAAGCCCTTCTGATCGGTAAGACGGCTGACGATACCGATAAGGAATCTGTCGTCATTCACCTCAAGTCCGAGTTCTGCCTGCAATGCACGCTTATTGTGTATTTTCTTCTCTGCAACATTCTTAACATTGTATTTCACGTTGATAAGGCCGTCTTTGTTAGGGTCATAATCATCATAATCAATACCGTTGACGATACCGCGCAGATCATGCTGTCTTGCACGCATAAGTCCGTCAAGTCCCTCGCCGTAGAAAGCGGTTTTTATCTCCTCGGCATAGGTATTGCTGACTGTTGTGATCGCATCTGCATAAACAAGACCGCCCTTGAGCATATTGCCGTCGATGCCTGTTCTGAGCTTGTCAATGGAGAAATAGTAATCGGAAAGTCCCGAAAGCCATTTTATCCTGTCAACATTATCGTTGCCCTGGAATTTAAGGTTATGGATCGTCATTACCGTCTTTATGCCGCGGAAGAATTCTCCGCCCTGGAAGCTATCGTGCAGGAACACAGGGATAAGACCTGTCTGCCAATCGTGGCAGTGGATAACATCGGGTCTGAAATCAAGCAAAGGAAGTGCGGAAAGCACGGCTCTATCAAAGAAAATAAATCTTTCAATATCCCAGTGGTGCTCAAGATACGGCTTATCACCGCTGAAATAGTATTCGTTATCAAGGAAATAGAACAGCACTCCGTCATATTCCATTTTCAGAACGCCAACATATCTGCTCTGTCCGTCATAATCCATATAAAAATGGGTAACGTACTCGAGCTGATCCTTCCACTTGCCGTCCATGCACATATACTTTGGCAGAAATACTCTGCAATCGTAATACTGCTTATCAAAGCACTTTGGCAGAGAGCCTACAACATCAGCAAGACCGCCTGTCTTGATAAACGGAACACATTCGGATGAAACAAATAATAGGTTCTTCATAGTTTATGTCCTTTCAAAATTATAGTATTATAAGAATATATTAATTTTATTATCTTAATCATAGCAAATTACTTCTCTTTCAACAGTGCTAATTATATCCTCAGATATTTTACTTACATCAAGGGTATAAGCTTTATTAAGTCGGGGGTTAAATATTCCAAGTCTCTTTATGTTTTTATATATTTCTTGACCAGAATGCATCCCCATAATCCAATACATAAGTAGTTGTAACGTGTGTTTATTTGTAGGTTTAGTTTTTATAACCTTAAAATCCCATAGAGTATCTTCAGTAATGAAATCGCCGTCACCACTATTCACGGTTGAAGTATATCCTCCATATGAACCTTTACCAGTTTGCATCATATCTTCATATTTCTTTTTGTCTTTTATTACAGGCTCAAAAGTAAAACCATCTTTGATTACTTTTCCATACGTATCAAAAAAAGCAACGCTTCTATTCACAAGAACTATAATATTTTGAATTGTAGCTTTATCTGGATTAATATCTTCATAGCTTCTACTCAACATTGCACCAAATGGATTTCTAAACCAAACATCAAAAGCAACAAGTTTACATGAATTAACAATCGAATCATCATCAAGACCCTTAATGCATTTTAAAAATCCCTTTGCTGTTTCAACAGAACCTTTTTTACCAAATTTTTCTGCAAAAATTGAACCTTTTAATGAAGCTGAAAATGAATCAACAACATCTGTACCCGTAACAAATCTTGTCAAATAATCAACTACCAATCCGATAGTATTGCCGTGTAAATTTTCATTTTCGTTAAGAACTATTCCGTCATCAAAATCAACCACTTCTAATTCAGATGGTTTAATGTAACCGCCTCTTGGCTGTTTTATGCTATTAATCCTTCCAACAACGCTACTCATATTTACACTTCCTTCCGATGATCATTTTTCTAAAAATATGTATGAGAGAAATCAAAAAAAATGATTCATATGATTGCATTTGAATGTTTTTTATTTATTATATCACTTTAATACAAAAACGTCAACACATTTTTCTCAAAATTTATATGAAATATGCAAAAGGAGATGTAAAGCAGAAGTGCTTTACATCTCCGAATTCACAATATAAGCGGCTGTATCTGTTTACCGATAAGCGCCTGTTCAACAGTCTGCGGGATAAGGTCAAAATCTGCGACTATTGAATTTGGCTTCTTTTCATAGTTATCCTGTTTATACGGCACAAAATAATAATTACGGTAGTTTTGCAGTATGCCGATATTTTTTGCGCAGCCTGCAAGTGCATCATTTGTAGATATCGCGACCACTACAGGCAAGCCGTTGCGCAGATGGCTCTTGACTGCCATAGTTACAGGTGTATCAGTGATACCGAGAGCAAGCTTGGCAAGTGTGTTTGCCGTACATGGTGCAACGACCATAACATCACACATTTTCTCCGGTCCTATCGGTTCTGCATCAACAATGGTTTTTATAACTGACCTGCCTGCAACAGACTCAATCCTTTCGATATTTTCCTGTGCTGTTGCAAAGCGTGTATTCAGGCCTGCGGAATTATATGACATAACAGGGATAAGCAAAGCGCCCATATCAACAAGTCTTTGTGCAGCTTTAAAGCTTTTATCAAAGGTACAGAAAGACCCGCAAAGGCAATACCCTATCCTAATGCCTTGTAAAGACATCTGTTTCTCTCCTTTCGGTATATATGTTTTTTATCGCCTCCGCTATCAGTTTTCCGCTTGTTATCGGCGCAGTTTTACCCGGCAGTGCAAGCGCATGAACTACCTTGACATTAAGCTGATGTGCAGCTTCAAAATCGGTCCCCCCGGGTTTTGACGCAAGGTCGATGATTATGCTGTCCTTTTGTACGTTCTGAAGCACGCTGCGGGTAATAACAAGCGATGGCACGGTATTGATTATCGTATCATAATCTTTGATGTTTTCTTCAAGAGCGTTGATATTTATAGCCTTGCACCCATCATTCTGAGCCTGGGCAAGCTGAGAGATATTTCTCGCAGCAACTGTAACCTGAGAACCAACGGCGTTAAATAGTCTTGCACACGCCTTTGCTACCCTGCCATAGCCTGTAATAACTGTTTTGGAGCCGCTTACGGTTATTGCAAGCTCCTGCATCGCTATCTGAAGTGTGCCCTCTGCTGTGGGGATGCAGTTCCTTACAACAAGCTCCTCACGGGTGAAATAATCCTTAACGTCATGACCAAGTGATGAAAAGTATTCTACGACTGATACACCCAGTCTGCCCCCGACTACGAGTGAATTTTTATTTAAACTGTTTGACAATTCTTTGCACGAGACTGTTCTGCCGGAAGACAGTTTGATGTCAAGAGAATCGCTTGACATCATTGGCAAAACAAGCAAGTCCGCCTTTTGCGGCATATCATCAACACTTTTAAGCACAACGGCTTCATCGGGTTGACCGCCTATGCCGTATGTGTAGACCTTTCCAAGCTTACAAAGCTCTTTTGCTGTGTAAATATATCTGGTATCGCCGCCCGCGCAAAGTACAACAGGTTTATTCATTTATAAGCGCTCCGTTTCGTTCAAACTGATATAGGATAAAACAACAGCACGTTTAATTGCTGTCATATTTAAAGTATATGCTCAAGTATCCGCAATGGTGAAGAGTGTCATTCAAACGCAAGAACTAATTAAGATGTAGAAAATTCAGTATAAAATTTGTTCATAATAACGAAAAGTTTTTTATAAAAAGCTATTGTAAAGATGTTCAAAATAGTATATAATTATCATATGCGGTCAAGGTTTTTTGTACATTTAGTACAGACCGCAAATTTCACGCTCAAAAAGCAATGAATGGAGAGATTCAAATTGAAAAACTACGACAGCACCAAGATCAAAAATATTGCCATTGCAGGTCATGCAGGTTCAGGTAAGACATCGCTTACAGAGGCATTGTTATATAAGAGCGGAACAACCGACAGACTGGGTAAGATCGCAGACGGCAACACCGTTTCCGACTTCAGCCCTGATGAAATAGCAAGAAAGACTTCGGTATATACCTCACTCACCACTATGGAGACAGGCGAGTTCAAGGTCAATATTCTGGATACTCCGGGCTTGTTTGACTATGAGGGAGAGATGATCGAGGGTATCTACGCAAGCGGATGCGTACTTATCACTGTATCAGCTAAATCGGGCGTTAAGGTAGGAACACACAAAGCTTACGACTGCGCTAAAAAGTACAACAAGCCTACAATGTTCGTTGTTACCAAGCTAGATGATGACAATGCTAACTTCAACAATGTTCTCACACAGCTCAAGGCTGAATTCGGACCGACTGTATGCCCTGTAGTCGTACCTGTTATTGCCGACAGAAAGATCGTTTCTTATGTAAACCTTATCGAAATGCAGGCATACAAGTATGTTAACGGCAAAGCAGAGCCTACAGATATGCCAACGGCAGAAGTTGCTGCTAATATGGAGTACCGTATTGACGGTCTTGTTGAGGCTGTTTCTGAGGCAGTTGCTGAAACAGATGAAGCTCTGTTTGAAAAATTCTTCTCAGGTGAAGCTTTCACGCAGAAAGAACTGACAGACGGTATCCACAAGGGAATGAACAGCGGCGCGATCACGCCTGTTGTTTGCGTTTCAAACACCGAGCTTGCAGGTGTTGATATGCTGCTCAAGGAGATAGATCTGCTGCTTCCTCCTCCATCGGAAAAAGACGCTATGGTTGGTGAGGATGCAAACGGCGAGCTTGTTGAGGTCGAGTGCAATGAAAATGATCCGTTGACTGCATTTGTTTTCAAAACTGTTGCAGACCCGTTTGTCGGCAAGATGTCATTTATGAAGGTCTTTTCAGGAAAGATCGCACCGAACAAGGCTGTTGTCAATGCTACAACAGGTGCTGCTGATAAGATCGGAAAGCTGGTTTCGCTGCTTGGTAAAAAGCAGACAGACGTGACCGAAGCAAACTGCGGTGATATCGTTGTAGCGCTGAAAATGAATGTAAACACCAATGATACTATATGCGATGCATCAAGAGTTGTTAAATTCCCTGCGATAGAGTTCCCTAAGGGCAGCTACAAAATGGCTGTCAAGGCAAAGGCACAGGGTGACGAAAGCAAGATCTCCGCTGCGATCGCAAGGATCCTCGAAGAGGACAAGACTGTGAACTACGAGCAGGATCCCGATACTCTTGAGCAGATAATCTCTACACTTGGCGGTGTACATCTCGATTCTGTGATCTGCAAGCTGCGCAACAGCTTCGGCGTTGAGGTCGAGGTCTCCGTTCCTAAGATCGCGTACAGAGAAACGATCAGAAAGAAAGTTAAGGTCCAAGGTCGTCATAAGAAACAGTCAGGCGGTCACGGTCAGTACGGTGACGTATGGATCGAGTTTGAGCCATGCGTATCCGACGAGCTTATCTTTGAAGAGAGGGTATTCGGCGGTGCGGTACCAAAGAACTTCTTCCCTGCTGTTGAAAAGGGACTTCAGGAGAGCATAAAGAAGGGTGTGCTTGCAGGGTTCCCAGTCGTAGGACTCAAGGCTATACTTGTTGACGGTTCTTATCACCCTGTTGACAGCTCGGAAATGGCGTTCAAAATGGCTGCAAGCATAGCTTACAAGGAAGGTATGCGGCTTGCCGATCCGATACTTCTTGAACCTATCGGTGCCCTCAACGTTCTCGTTCCTGATGACAACACGGGCGACATTATGGGCGAGCTGAACAAGAGGCGCGGCAGAGTGCTCGGAATGAACCCGTCTGACAAGGCAGGACTTACAGAGGTCGTTGCAGAAGTCCCGATGGCTGAAATGGCTGACTTTACGATGTATCTGAGGCAGACGACACAAGGCAGAGGCTCTTACACATTTGAAAAGGTTCGCTACGAACAGCTGCCTGCAAACCTCGTTGCAGATGTAATTGCAAAGAACGCTATGAGCGAATAATAAAAAACAAGAGAGACTTTCATCGATTGAAGGTCTCTCTTTTTTCTCGTATAATAATCATAGATTTATAAACACAGGCTTGTGGTTTTTAAAGTATGTGCAGTATTTAAAGCCGCAGTCCTTTGCTATCTGCGCGCCGATATCAATGCCCTGCCCTATCTTTTCAGCACAATGTGCATCTGAGCCAAGCGACAGAACTTCACCGCCAAGATCTTTATACAGCGCAAGAAGCGACCTATCAGGCATTGTTGTTTTGTAATCCGTGAACAGACCTGATGTATTGATCTCAATACCCTTGCCTTTACCGATCAGCGTTTTGAATATCTGTGCGCAGATGTCTTTGTATCTGTTCAGATCAATGCTGATCGCATACTTGCCTGTAATGTAGCGAAGCGGATAGGTTATATGTCCCAGTACATCAAATCTGCCCCACTCACACATTTCAAGCAGCTGTGCAAAATAATCGTCAAGCAGCTTTGTGATCTCTTCGGCAGTCATTTTATCATATTGCAGATAGTAAAAATCAGGTAAACCTGCATTGTTATGCAGCGAGCCGATAACAAAGTCAAGCGCTTTATCCGAAAGTATCTCATCGGCAATTTCGACCGCCTGAAGCGGCTGACCAAGCTCTGCGCCGCGGACAAATTCGATCCTGCCTTCAAGCTGCTGTGCAAGGACGTTTATCGGTTCAATGCTGTCGTTATGATACTTGCGGCAATTGTACATTATGATGTCATCATAATCCGCCGTCTTGCTGTCAATGCCGTAATGCTCGGGTTCAAACCAGGTATTGCACTCACAATGATCGGTCAGCGCCCAGGCAGTCAGTCCACGCTCTATCGCTTTTTGCGCAAGCTGTATCGGCTCGTCCTGTCCATCGGGAGAAAACCTGCAATGTGTGTGGCAGTCTATAAGTCCATTCAGCACACTATCACCCCTGTCTCATCTCAAACAGCTTTTTAGCGGCATCAAAGGCTTTTGCAAGGAACTGTTCATCGGTCATACCGTCATACAGACTGCTTCTGTTACGCATGACCTCAAGTGAGATTACACCATAGTAGTCAAGCTCTTTCAGCTTTGATACGAACCTTTGCATATCAATATTTCCGTCAAAAGGTATCGCGTGCTGATCGGCAGTGCCGTCATTATCGTGTATATGCAGTGTTTTCAGTCTGCTGCCGTATTTTGAAAGTACATCGCTGCCTTTTGAGAAACAGTTTTCGTGCCCGAGGTCATAGCACAGTTTGACATTTGTATCATCACACTCACCGAATATTGTATCAAGGTACTCGGGGCACTCGATATTCTCAAACGCAAGGTCAACATTCAAGCTCTTTGCATACCTTACCAAACCCTTGAAATATGTCTTTCCGCATTCGCTGACAGGTGGAGGTGTGGTCGTATCTGTCGGATGTACGACAAGCGTTTTTATAGCAAAATTATGACACGAATCGATTGCGCCGTGAAGCTTGATAAGGCTATCCATCGGGTTTTCATCAGTCCACAGATTATTCATCATATGAAACGGAGCATGGACACTTTCGATGCGCAATCCGTTTTCTTTTACGCACATAAGCTCGTCCTGAAAAACATCACTGCCGTTCCAGAAAAGCATAACGCTTTTGAATCCTGCATTTTTTATCAGCTCGATTCGCTTTTCAAACGGCGTATCTTTGGTATAATTAGTGTTTATGCAAAGAATCATTGCATTGCTCCTTTCATGTATGCAAACAATAATTCGCAGAGTTATCCCCTGCGAATTATTTGATCAGTTTTTCAGTGAGTGCAGCGGTGCAGGTATCTGACCGCCGCGGTTGATAAACTTGCTTGGTGACTCTTTCTTCAGCGGCATTACAGGACCGCAGCCGAACAATCCGCCCCAGTCAAGCTCCTCGCCGACCTTCTTGCCGATAGCAGGGATAACACGGACAGCTGTGGTCTTGCTGTTTACCATACCTATTGCAGCCTCGTCGGCAATTATTGCGGAAATAGTATCAGCAGGTGTATCACCGGGAATACATATCATATCAAGGCCGACCGAGCAAACCGCAGTCATAGCCTCAAGCTTTTCTATGCACAAGGCGCCGCTCTTTGCAGCATCTATCATACCAGCGTCCTCAGAAACAGGTATAAACGCACCTGAAAGGCCGCCAATTCTTGAGCAAGCCATTACACCGCCTTTTTTAACTGCGTCATTGAGCAGTGCGAGGCAGGCTGTAGTTCCGTGCGTACCGCATTTTTCGAGTCCGATCTCTTCAAGGATATGAGCTACCGAGTCGCCTACAGCAGGTGTAGGTGCGAGCGAGAGGTCAACGATACCGAACGGCACGCCGAGCCTTTCGGAAGCTGTTACTCCGACAAGCTGTCCTACGCGCGTGATCTTATAAGAGATCTCCTTGATAACGTCAGAGATCTTGGTTATATCGGCATCGGGGTACTTTCTGAGCGCTGCTCTGACAACTCCGGGACCCGAAACACCGACATTTATCATGCAATCGGGTTCACCAACGCCATGGAAAGCACCTGCCATAAACGGGTTATCCTCAACAGCATTGCAGAAAACCACCAGTTTTGCAGCACCGAAACAAGCGTTGTCCACAGTTCTCTCTGCGCACTCTCTTACGATCTGACCCATCATTTTGCAGGCATCAAGATTGATACCTGTTTTTGTTGAACCGATATTGACCGATGAACATACTCTCTCCGTGCAGGCAAGGGCTTCGGGTATTGACTTGATAAGCTCAATATCACCTGCGGAAAATCCCTTCGGAACAAGTGCAGAATAACCGCCGATAAGGTTTACGCCGACAGCCTTTGCCGCCTCGTCCATAGTTTTGGCAAACTTGACAGGCGAACACTTGCAGGCAGCTGAAACGATAGCGATGGGGGTTACAGAAATACGCTTATTGATTATAGGTATACCATATTCTCTTTCGATCTGCTCGCCAACCTGTACAAGGTGTGCGGCTTTAGTCGTGATCTTATCATAGACCTTTTTGCAGGCTACATCAATATCGCTGTCGATACAATCAAGCAAAGATATGCCCATAGTTATTGTACGGATGTCAAGGCACTCGTCCTGGATCATTCGTATTGTTTCAAGTATATCATAAACATTTATCATTTTGCAAAGTTCCTCTCATCAGATGTGATGCATACAGTTAAAAATATTCTCGTGCATAACGGTAACTTTAAGACCGTTTTCCTCGCCGAGTTTTTCAAGCGACTCAGCCATAGCCGCAAAATCGCTGTTGAGCTTGGAGATATCGACCATCATGATCATCGCAAACATCTCCTGCATAACAGACTGGGTTACCTCGATAACATTTGCATTGTATTCAGCGCATTTGGTACTTACCTTTGCAAGTATGCCGACTGCATCCTTTCCGATAACTGTTACAACTGCTTTCATATTTATTACCAACCTTTCGTTATTATCATTAAAACAGTATATCACATTTTGTGACTTTTGCCAACTATAGATTATAAATATTTTATTAACGCTTATCTTTTTTATTTTTCGATGAACTGAATACAAAACCGACTGCGCACCCCAGCACCGCAACAACAGGGAAAACAACAAATCCTATCCATATTTTGCTGCCCGGGTTATCAGCATTGTCATCATTATCAGTTTTCACAAGATAAGATCTTTTCACAATACCATTGTCATACTCAAAATGCCCGAGATCTTTGCTGACATTATTATTCGTGTTGAGCAGTTCAGCTATCTTCCTAACTGCATAGGTCTTTTTTACGCAGTCGAGCTTATCCTGCGCGGTTGAGAAGCAGTTAATCACACAATAGTTTTCACCTATGCACTCTCCGACCACGCCGTTTGCATCCTTCAGATCAGACCAACAATCACTTACCGTTCCGCCTTCAAGTCTGCCGACAATACCGCCGCAGTTATCTGCCTTTATTTCGCCTGCAAAGCCACAGCTTTGGATAGTGCCAAGCTCACATATGCCTGCTATACCGCCTGCCGTATCAGCTTTGATATTACAATCGACAACATTCAGATCAGTCACAATGCTGTATCTGCCGAGGTATCCGAAGACACCGACGGGAGAAGCGTCTTTTTTGTCAAGCTTTATGTTTTTGAATTTGTGACCGCCGCCGTCGAAATAACCATTAAAACACCTATCCTGCGAATTTCCCGCAGGGATAAACTCTGTTTTTTCAAAGTCAATATCCGACTCGACAACGACTGTTTTATCTCGGTACTGGTTGCCGCTGTTTACATCGGCGGCAAATCTGTTCCAATCGTCTGCACTTGATATAACAGTATAGCTGTCACATTCATTTCTGCGTGACTCAAGCAGCTTTTCCGCCTTTTTTATCTCAAAAGAGCTTGGCGATTTTTTATCTATTACACTTTGGGCATACTCGGCAGCGCGCTGCATACCTCGCTTGTTTTGCATTTCTTTCAGCTTATCCTTTAGTTCAGATGTATCGCCCTTGCATGTATTCTGCGTATATGCGTTGATATAAGCATTGTTGTAAACAAGCTCCAAGCAGTCATGCCAGCCCTTTTCCTCGGTATAATAATATGACTGACCTTTTTCACTTTCACATTTTCCGTCCTCGGCAACAAAAAAGTTCTTGCCGTTATTTGATTTTAAAGAGATCACTACCGAAAAACGTTCGCCCTTTGAAAGCTTTATCTCCGATGGCATTTGAACGGTATAATATCCATCGAACCGAACGCTTCCGTCAATATCGGCACACTCAATCCCTTCAACGGGACTGCCCTCTTTTACCTCTTTAAAAATGCGTATCTTATATTCTGTTCCCTTTCCGCCGTTTTCCTCAACAAAAAAAGAAACGCTTGTCAGTTTTTCATCATCCTGCGCGGTGAATACATTAGCCGCCTGCACGGGATTCTTTGATGACGCGTACATTCTGTCCATACCGCCGTTGTATGTATATACGTTATCAGATGACGGTTTCTTTAGTTTATAAAAATAAAAGTCAGTAAGCTCTTTTTCGCAGTATGATATCCAGTAATACCCATTGTCGTTGCGTGTCCCCCATACACCTTTGACAAGCCACGCGCCATCCTTTTCAGGCTTTTGAGCACCAAAATTGTCTCTGCTGTAATTGTCGTCCCAACCGATGACAGTAACACTGTGATTAACATCAGTACGCTCACTCTGATAATAACTTTTATGATCGCTGCTGAAAGCATCCTGATCATTATGATAGCACGCCGCTGCGCCGCCAAGCTGCATAAGCTTTTTCTTGACAAGTTCCGTGTCTCCCGTAACCTTTTCGACCGATTCAAGCTCGAACTCACTCAGCCCCTGAAGCGAGTACGAAACAGGGTTCTTATGAGGCGCGCTCAGATATGTTGGTTCATCTATCTCATTGACCAATCCGCAAAGACGAGCCATTGCATATACCGGCGCGATTATGAAATTGCTTCCATACCGTTCGGAATCGGGAGGGTTACCTTTTTCCGATTGTGACGAGAACCACGCCAATGCACTTTCCGAAATATCAACCGATGCGTTGTCAAGACCTGTAAAGATAAGGCTTTGCTCGACTGCACCTACCGTGGAATAGCACCAGCACAGATCGTAAGCCTGCGGAGTCTGCCTTACAGGTGTGACCTTTCCCTTTTGTGTTGGGTCAAATTCTGACGGAATGCCATCATCATTATCAGCAAACGCCTGAAAAGGCATAAACAGAGTACATATTAAAAGTGAAAGAACAAGGCACATCAGCCTGTACCTATGTTTCATCAGCATCACCAACTACTTTGTCAAAACGATTTTTCTTGTATACTCGTTGCTGAACTCATCGCCCGCACAGATCTCGCGAAGCCTTACAGCGTTGCACTCAAGCATTGCCACGCGGCGACAGTCAATATTCTTTTCAAGCTTGCTTAAAGAAGTGTCGTACTCAAGCGTTCTGTTTTTAGCGCAGGCAAGTATTTGCGCGCCCCTGTCATTGAGCGCAAGTATTCTGCCGTACGGCACGGAAACGTGCATATCAAGGTCGCAGATACCAAGTGCAAGATGCATTATCATTCGTCTAATACGAGCCATTGTTATATCCTTGCTCTTGATAAGGCTCTCAAACTCCGCAACGCTCTGCGGACATTTCTGAACGGCTTTGTAGAACCTGTTAGCAAGACTTTGAGTCATAAACGGCAGCTCTTCAACAAGGTCTTCATCTGCTGTCATTATCCTGAAAAGCAGCGCTTTATCCATATTATCCAAATATGACGGGGCGCTGTCAGGAAGCTCGGGAACAAGCTTTGAAAGGTTGGTTTTGTACCTTATCATCTTGCGTATCAGCGTTGCACTTGCAAGGTCGCCGTTGACCTCCATATCATCGTGGAACACGCCGCTGCGCTCAACACACATAAGCTTTATCCATGGTGCGAACTGTTTGGCAGCCTTGATATATTCAATTGCAAGAATGTTGTTTGCATCACTCAGTATATCCTTTATCTCTGCGCAGTCGCTCTCGGCAGCCTTTTGCATCGCCGCTGGGTAGCTTAATCCGTTTGAAATAAGCTCTTTGAACTGTTCGCTGTCTTCAAGGTCAGCACAGCGCTGTTGTGCTTTTTCAAGAAGCTCTGCATTCCCGCAGGCACAGCCAAATGAAACAGCGCTTACAACTCCCTCTCCAAGACCTGCAAGCAGCTTTATCGCATTTTCAGCAAAGACCTGCGCAGGCGCACAAGAATACGGCGCACTCAATTCAACAACAAGGTCTGCACCATTTTTCAGCGCTGACTGCGCACGCTCATATTTGGAGTAAACAGCGACATCGCCGCGCTGTACGGCATCACCGCTCATAACAACAACAATATGATCGGCACCCATTTTTCTGGTCTGTTCAAGATGATATTTGTGTCCGTTATGGAATGGATTGTATTCAGCTACCACGCCTGCAATAAGCATTTGCGTCCCTCCTGAAAAACGAAAATATGAATATAATAAAAACTTTTTCAAATATATAGCATATTTATTATAATTGTACTTGAAATTTACTGTAAATATGGTATACTGTTATTATATTATATTGTAGCTTTAAAGTCAAGCAACAGTAATATTGTAAATCATTTTTGAGAGGAGTATTTCTTGATGAAAGTATTGGTAGTAAATGCAGGTTCGTCATCACTTAAATATCAGCTTCTTGATATGACTGATGAATCTGTTATAGCAAAGGGAAACTGCGACAGGATCGGTATCGGCGGTCACGTCAGCGCTAAAACAGGTGACGGCAGAAAGTATGAGGCTGACTGCAACTTCCCTACACACACAGAGGCTTTTGAAAAGCTGGTAGAGATACTTACCAGCGGTGACACAAAGGTTATCGACTCTATGGACGAGATATCCGCTGTTGGTCACAGAATAGTGCAGGGTGCAGAGGTATTCTCCGAGGCTTGCCTTGTAACAGATGAAGTTATTGACAAGATCGACGGTCTGGCAGAGCTTGCACCTGTACATAACCACGCTCATGCGCTCGCACTCAGAGCATGCAAGAAGGTTATGCCTGCAACAACTCCGCAGGTAGTTGTATTTGATACAGCTTTCCACCAGACAATGCCTCCGAAGGCTTATATGTTCGGTCTTCCTTACGAGGATTATGAGAAGCTTCACGTAAGAAAGTACGGTTTCCACGGAACATCTCACAGATTTGTTTCCGCAGCACTTGCACAGGCAATGGGCAAGGATATCAAGGATCTCAAGATAGTTTCCTGCCACCTGGGCAACGGTTCGTCCATAACGGCTGTTGACGGCGGAAAGTCTGTTGACACAACAATGGGATTTACTCCTCTTGACGGTGTTATAATGGGAACACGTTCAGGAAGCGTTGACCCATCAGCAGTTGATTTCGTTGCTGAAAAGCACGGATTTACACCGGCACAGATGAGTGATTATCTCAACAAAAAGTCCGGATTCCTCGGTATTTCGGGCGTATCATCTGATAACAGAGATATTATTGCCGGTGCTAAGGAAGGCAACAAGAGATGCGAGCTTGTCAACGATATGCTCACATACGAGATCAAGAAGTACATAGGTTCTTTTGCCGCTGCTATGAACGGACTTGACGCTGTTCTGTTCACAGGCGGCATCGGCGAGAACGAGGCTCTGGTACGTTCAATGGCTTGCTCGGATATGGATTTCCTCGGTATCAAGCTTGACGAAGAAGTTAATGCTTCTGTAAGAGGCAAGCTTTGCAAGATCTCTGCTGCTGATTCAAAGGTTGAGGTATGGATCGTACCTACAAACGAGGAGCTGCTTATCGCAAGAGATACTCTGGCACTTATCAGCAAATAAATCATCATACAAAATGAAAAGACTTGTCACTTCAAATAAGCGGCAAGTCTTTTTTTATTATTTATCAAGCTTTTCCTGTATCCTATCAATGATCGTTTTCATCGCCTTGATACGCGCATATTTTTTATCATTTCCCTCGATAATAGTCCACGGTGCAGCCTTAGTTGAGGTCTTTTCTATCATCGTGTCGATATACTTTTCGTAAATATCCCACTTCTCACGGTTACGCCAGTCCTCATCGGTTATCTTCCACTGCTTTTCGGGCGTATTCTGCCGCAGGGTGAAACGCTTTAGCTGTTCCTGCTTATCAATGTTTATCCAGAACTTGATAACTACTGCGCCCCACTGCATCAGCAGCTTTTCAAACTCGTTTATCTCCTGATACGCTTGCTCTACCCTTTCAGGCGGTGTTATGTTTTCGATCGGCTCGACCATTACCCTGCCATACCATGTACGGTCAAAGATAGTAAAGTGACCGTCATTTTCAAGCCGTGTCCAGAAGCGGTACAGATAGTGCCTTGCAAGCTCGTACTTATCGGGCGCAGCAATAGGCTCGACCTCATAGCCTCTCGGGTCAAGTGCATTGGCAACACGCCTGATATTACCGCCCTTTCCCGCTGCGTCCCAGCCCTCATAGCAGATTATAACAGGTATTTTCTTCTGATAGCAGAGATTTTGCAGTTTGAACAGCTTATTCTGGTATTTTTCAAGCAGTTCGTCATACTCCTCGTCCGTAAGAGTCTTTTCAACAAGCGCAGCCTCTCTTACCTTCTGCATTTTAGCCATTTCAAACTTTTCGGGCTTTACATCTACAAGGTCAAGCTGGTTTTTAGGAGTGAACGGCTTACCCTCTGCTTTAGCTGCAAGCTTGCCCTCAACTGCCTCGACAAGCACTCTGACCATTTCAAGCTTTGCCCAGGTCTTATCGTTTGCGCCAATGACATTCCACACTCCGCTGGCGGTATTAGTACGGGTTATCATTTCATCATAGTATTTAGTAAATTTCTCACGCTTTTTGAGATTGTAAAGGTCATGCTCGTCAACGCGCCAGCTGGTATACTCTGACGAGGTGAGCTTTTTGATGCGCTTTTTCTGCTCGTCTTCAGATATATGCAAAAAGAACTTGACAATCAGATAACCATCATCAGCAAGCTGTCTTTCAAAGACGTTGATATCATCAAAGCGCCTGCGCATCTCGGCTTTGTCGATCTCGTCATAGAGATACGCATTTGCTGTATCACGGTACCAGCTGCGGTCAAGGATAAGGAAATTCCCTGCCATCGGCATAGCGCACGCATAGCGCCAAAGCCACGGTTTTCTGCACTCGACCTCGTTAGGCTTGCCAAATGACATTACTTTATAAAACCTTGGGTCAAGACACTTGATAAGCTGTGCAATCTGCGAGCCCTTTCCCGATGCTGACCAGCCGTCGATCGTGATTATAACAGGCAATCCGTTATCTTTGATCTTTGTCTCAAGGGCAGAAAGCCTTGCACGAAGTTTTTCTATCTGCTCTGCACACTGGTCTTTGGTTATTTCGTTCTGTTTGATCTTATCCAGCATTTTTATCACCTCTGTAAAAATATTATCGCGCAATACCTATAATATTATTATAGAATAAAATCTGCTGCAAGTATATTGACAATATTACTAAAAATTTAATCTCCATTTTGTTAATATGAAGTTCACAAATATCTTGTATACTGAAAAAATATT
The DNA here is from genome assembly GCA_902786965.1 of uncultured Ruminococcus sp. Lineage (GTDB taxonomy): Bacteria > Bacillota > Clostridia > Oscillospirales > Ruminococcaceae > Hominimerdicola. The sequence continues at coordinate 109,683 of CADAEJ010000001.1, forward strand.
GAGGTGAACTAAATGGCTGATAAAACAGATAATAAAAATAAGGCTCTGCTTGACAGCGATGACTACGAATACGAAAAGCAGATCTATGATAAGCAAAAGCAGCAGGAGCAAGAGCTTGAGGCAAAACGTGCAGCATTAAGAGAGGAACGCAAAAGGCGCGAAAAAGAAGAAAAGCGTGAGCACGAGCGTCAGCTTGCCAAGGAACGCATCGAGCTTATGAAGCACAAAGGCGAAGCTCAAAACAGCGATGGCGGCGAAGATACAAAGGCTTCCCAAGAGCAGTCTGAAGTCAGCGGCGAGGATACAAGCAGCAATAAGAAAAAGTCTGTGGTAAAAAAAGCCGACAATTTCTTCTATCATAACAAGTGGTGGCTGGGAATGCTCGCAATAATCCTGTGCGTTGCAGGATTTATTCTGTACAACGAGCTGACAAGAAAGCGCCCTGACCTTGTTGTGTATATGATTTGCGACAATGACTTACAGCAAAGGCAGCAGCCGCTTGAGGAATTCTTTGAGGAGTATGTTGACGATATTGACGGAAACGGCTATGTTCACGTTGAAGTGCAGATCATACCGCTTGACAGATCCTTGCATGACCAGACACAGATGGACAACAACACAATGTTTCTGACGCAGCTGTATTCGACCAAGAATATGCTTGTTATAACAGATTCCAATACAGATGACTACTATATGGAGATAATGGACAGCACTCTCAAAAGCAAGTTCCCTGGCAACAAATACGTTGATGAGCGCGGATTCTCGCTGAATATGAAACAGGTTGCTGACAAGCTTGAATTTGAAAATATGCCAAATGATATACATATTTCAATAAGGCAGCCTGTTGCTACTGTTGATGACAGTCTGGAAACTGCAAAAAAGAATTATGACATAAATTTCAAATACCTTGAGAAAATGATAAATGATCTAACGCAAAAGGCCGAAGAATCAAATGATCCAGGGCTGACGACCGAGCCAAAAAAGAAAGACAACTCGTCTTCAGTGGCTGAATAGTGCTTTAAAAGACGTGTTTTGAGAAAAACTCGTCTTTTTTTATAATATCTCAAAACTTTTTGCACAAAAACGGGCTTGTGGATCGTATATATATCAGAAGGCTAAGGAAAGGGGGAAGCGCTTCTTGGATAAAGCAAAAGTCGCTAAAGCTTATGATAAATATGCTCAGACTGTTGTAAGGGCTGCGTGGCACTACTCGGGAAACGAGCAAACCGCACAGGACTGCGCACAGGAAGCGTTTCTAAGGCTTTTGCAGCAGGAGAATATGACTGATGAACATATTCTTCCCTGGCTTATCCGCACAGCAGTCAACATCGCAAAGGATATCGTTAAATCAGCTGCAAACAATATGAATGTTCCGCTTGAAGATGCAGCGTATAAGATATCTGACATAAATGACCAGCAAATGTGCGAGCGTGCCGCAATGCGTGCGATCCTTTCATTAGACGAGCAATACCGATTACCCTTGTACCTGCATATAGCAGAGGAAAGAACTCTGCGCGAGATATCAAAGATGATCGGCAGGAATCTCAACACAACAGCATCACTTATAAGACGCGGCAAAAAACTGCTGCAAAAGGCTTACAGGAAGGAGGAACTGTAATGAGCAAGAAGGATGTTTTCAAGTACTACAAAAGCGGTATTGAAAAAATATCGGCAAAGAGCAATCCGTTTGCTGATGCACCCGAGGAAACAAACGGCACCGAATCTGACGATGCCGTTACCTCTGCTGCTCACATCAAATCAAATCTTTGGATGATGATCGCGGCAGCGCTTGCTTTATGCGTTGCAGTGGGAACTTTTATTATTATAAGTAAAACAGTCAAGATCGACCATACATATGGATCAGGTCAGGAATCAAAGGCTGTTCAGACAACAGACACTTCCCTGCCGCTGACAGTTTCATCTTTACCTGATGTATCTGACAGCAGCAAGCTTGTATTAACATCTTCCGCAGCCGATGTAAGCTCCGCTGCACCCGACAAAGAAACAATGGAAACAGTTCAGCAGGCGATCGACAACTATTCAAAAGCTGAAGACGGTATTCAGGAGGTCTTTGCAGAGATAAAAAAGCTATCGAAAGATAATGATACTGACAAAAACAAGATAAATGGCTTTGCAGGCACATTACAGTCATACTACCAAATACAAAAGGACTCGGTAAATAAAATATTATACTTCAAGCATTCACTACCCGAAATAATAGTGCTTGATACGCGCTTTGTTGAAGGCAGCAACCCTGAGACAATACGCGCTACCGTTCTGAACCTCGGCGCATCAACTGCTGTGATAAGCGGCGTTGCAAAGCTTAAACTATCTGATACGGAGTATGCCTACTGCATAATGGCGGAGCAGAAAAGCATAGAACACCAAAGCTGTAAGCATACCGCGTGGTACAGCTCGTTAAACAATGAAAGCGGTATCAACTTGAAAAACAAGATACTGGATAATGAGGACAGCAAAAAAATCGACGCAGCAGTGCAGGTCACAAGCGGCGGAACAGCTAAAGAGATAAATTGCGAGGTTACTTTTAAAGCCCGAAATGCAATGAACGAGCAGGACGAAAAAACTGTCCTTGAAATTCTCAGGATGGATAAAGAGCCGGGCGAAAGCCAAATATCTGGATAAGAATTACTTGTCAACACTTGACAATAATAGTATATAAGGTTATAATGTGTAAAAAAGAATTAAACATTCAATACAAAAATCATAAAGCAAAATAAGATAAGAAAGGGAGATCTGATTTGAACACTAATGATCCAAACGAATTTACAAATCAGAATGCTGATCCAAATACTGTGAATACAGCACAAAAGGCCGAACCTGCTGCTTTGTATTGCAGCCACTGCGGAAGGCAGATATCGCCTGACAGCATATTCTGTAACTACTGTGCAACACCTGTTGCTGCGGCAAAAGTTGATCAGCAGCCTTACGGTGCGCCAGCTAATCCGCAAAGCAATTTCGGCGCATACGCACACGATCAGTCAAATACGATGGGCAGTTCATTCACTGCGCAAGGCGCAATGAACGATCCCTATCAGTATCATCCAAACGCGCCATACAATAATCAGGCAGGCAATACAGGCTTTGGCGGATATCAGTTCTCTGCGTACAACGCGTTTGCGATGGATCCGCGATATAAGCAGTTCCAGGTCAGCAACTTACAGCCAGGGCAGAGAGAGATCGTTCGCTGCACACAGGTATCAAAAAGCTACGGCAGCAGCAACGCTCTCAACCCTTTGAACCTTGTTATCGGCAACGGCCGCGTTATAGGTCTGCTTGGACCTAACGGAAGCGGTAAAACTACGCTGATAAAGCTTATGTGCGGATTACTTACTCCAACGACAGGCACAATAACGATCAACTCAACACCTATTGGCGCGGCTACAAAGGCAATGGTATCATATCTTCCGGACCGTACATATATCCCCGATTGGATGAAGATACGAAACATTCTTGATTATTTCTGCGATTTCTACGCAGATTTTCGCCGTCCTTTAGCTGAAACAATGCTGGGTAATCTGCACATCGATCCCAACGCTGTTATGAAAACTCTTTCAAAAGGTACTCAGGAAAAGGTTCAGCTTGTACTTGTCATGAGCCGAAATGCAAGCTTGTATCTGCTTGACGAACCTATCGCAGGCGTTGACCCTGTTGCAAGAGATTATATCCTTGATACGATCATTCGTGCGCACAATCCTGATTCAAGCGTTGTTATTTCCACACATCTTATCACCGATATCGAGCCTGCACTCAACGAAGTAATTATGATAAAATACGGCAGCCTTGCTTTGCAGGGTGATGCCGATCAGCTGAGAAGGACCTTTGGCAAATCACTCAATGATATTTTCAAGGAGGTGTTTGCAGGATGTTAAGAAAGCTGCTAAAGTACGAGTTTATCTTCTTGATAAAGGATTTCTCTCGTATCTACATCATCTATGGGATCGAAGTATTGATCCTGGCACTGCTGCTTAGCATAGGTGGCACGCCCACAGCTCACGGGCTTTACACACTTATCAGTATTTTTGCAATAATATATTATATTTTTACATTCGTTCTTGCATTACTGACTATATCCCACAACGTTCGGCGATTTAAAAAGAATATGTTCAGCCACGAAGGATACCTGACGAACACACTTCCTGTAACTCCTGCTCAGCACGTTATAGCAAAAGTCATCGTAGGTGCAGTTAATTATGTGATCAGCTTTATAGTTATATATCTCGGTATGCTGATACTGTTTGCCTGCACAGGACATGGCGATGATTTCAGAAGAGTAATGGATTTTGCATTTGAGAATCTGAACCGATTCGACCTTGTCCTTCCATTCTTCTTTCAGATGGCAACGGGATTTCTTGCGCTGCTTATGTCTTGCTACCTGGTTTCCTCAATAAGCTCAATGATCGGCGGAAGCAAGGGGGTAAGTGCAGTTCTTGCGGTCGGTCTGGTCATTGGGTATATTATGATAGTTTCGCTGCTTTCATCTGCAATGCAAGGCAGTGATACATCAACAACAATGTATATTATGTCACTGGTATATTTAATTGGTGCGGGCATTGAGTTCGGCGCAGTGATACATATCATCAAGAATAATCTTAATCTACAGTGATACACTAATTTAACAGCAGTCAGGCTTTAAAGCTCCGACTGCTGCTTTTTTATATATAGAAACACACTATCCAAATTGGAACACTCAGAAAATGTATTGGGTGCTGCTTTTACCTTTTTATCTCTCCGTCTTCGATGCGAACGATGCGGTCAGCACCGCTTGCTATGCCCTCATCGTGGGTAACGATAACAACAGTCTTGTTGTACTTTTTGTTCACCTCGTGCAAGAGCGAGATAACCTCCTCGCCCGTTTTCTTATCAAGATTTCCCGTTGGTTCGTCGCACAGCACTATCTGCGGGTCGTTGGCAAGTGCGCGCGCTATCGCTGCCCTTTGCTGCTGACCGCCCGAAAGCTCGGACGGCAGGTGCGTTTTTCTGTCTGACAGACCGAGTATATCACACAGTTCATCAATATATGCAGTATCGGGACGCTTGTTCGACAGCAGCACAGGGACGATTATGTTTTCGGTGACGGTAAGCTCTGGGATAAGGCAGAATTTCTGGAACACAAAGCCAATATTCTCACGCCGTATTTTTGCGAGCTTTTTGTCCTTGGTCTGCGTGACTTTTATGTCACCGATGAACACATCTCCCGAGGTCGGTCGGTCAAGGCAGCCAAGCATATGCAGCAGCGTTGACTTTCCGCTGCCGCTTGTTCCGCATATAGCTGTGAAACTGCCTTTTTCAATTTCAAGATCAACACCTTTGAGTGCATCGACCGTCTGTGTGCCCATTTTGTATTGTTTGGTAAGACCTTGGGTTCTTATTTGAATTTCCATTTTTGCGCCTCCTTAAAAGCTTGACTTTTCAATTTCATCTACAATAGACTGCTTACGGATAAACCGTATCTGCGGCATGGTGACGAGCAGGATTATCACAAAGTAAACTGCAAGCATAATAATAACTGCTGCCTTGATATTGCTGTCATACAAGTTATACTCGTATGGTACATTATTTATCCAAGGAACGCTTTCAGCGCCTTGTGCGAATATCGGCAAGCGAGGTGACCATTCGCCTCTTTCTACTTTTTGAGCTATATACTTGAACAGCTTATTACAAAGCATGAGAGGCACAAATGAACACAGCACACCAACGATCGGATATAAGAGGTTTTGTCTGCATATCATAAACAGTATCTGCCTTGTTGACATACCACAGGCACGCAGCATTGCAAACTTGCGAGAACGCATACGAATATCAGTGTACAGACTTATGCCGATCGTCACAGCAGCGGTAAGTGCTATTATAATCATCATTGAGTAATAGATGCTCATTATCTTGCGTGTGCCCTTGTTCATGCTCTCAGTTATCTCGGTGGTGGAATAGCTCGATATACCCTTAGTTTGTGCGATCGTATCGTACCACAAATTGTCCGCATCTTCTATTGAAGCATCATTATTTATCTTAATTGAAAGTTCAGTCAGATTGCGTTCTCCAACTCCCCATTTCTCAAATGAATCGGGTGAACAGAAAACGTTGAGCCCTTTGTCGCCCTCGGCTGCTTCGGTCATTAATTTGTTTGCAACATCAAGGTCGAGGATAATGACTGCGCCGATCTTCACATTTATATCTTTGCGCTTGCCTATCGCATACGAGCGCTCCTCGGTCTCCTCGCCCGTGTAGGACTTTACTTTCTTTTGGTATACAGGCTCGCCGAGTTGGCTGAAATCGAGCGAGCTGAAATCAAGCTGCTCCTCTTTTTCGTTCAAAACAATATCCGACAGCGGCAGGTTATCTCCTGCTTTGAACGTCTTTTCAAACTTTATCTTGTTTGTGATGTCCATAACAAGCAGCACCTCGCTGCCGTCTTTGAGCTTTTGCTTGTCAATTTTGCCGTCGATAACGAATTTGTCAAGCTCGTCAAGCGTATCATCAAACAGCGCAACAGTCGGACAGGAATAGATAAGGTCTGCCTTTTTGTAGCCGATCTTTTCTATCATCGCCTCTTCGCTTTCTTTCTGTGCGATGTCAAACTCGTGAGCATTTTCAGGGTCAATGTCGGCAAACTTTTTCAGCTCATATTTTTTTTAATTTGATTTTGTCTCGTCATCAAGCTCGTTTTCCGTAAAACTGAGCCTTGTTGACGATACTGTGCTCTTTGCAAAAATGTCATCCACAACATCACTGTTTTTCAACGTTTCATAGCCGCTGATCTTTATTCCTTTTTCATGATGATTTTCAATGTTGAAAAGAAACATATCATTTTGTGAATTCTTTTCAGCTTTATAGTCCCAGTAGCTAAGCCCATTATTCTCTTTTTGCTGTTTCAGTATGCCGTTTTCATATCGGGCTTTTGCACTAAAATACGCATAACCCGTAAGCGCAATGCTCATAACGAGTATGCTGACTATAGTAATGCGAATATTGTGCATTCTTATTCTGCGTATCAACAGCCATTTCCAGCTGCGGTACTTGCCTGCGGGCTTGTTCCTGCAAAATAATCTTTTGCGTGTTTTGCTCTGCGCAAACATCTGCACGGGAGTTTTGCCTCTGAAAGAAAACAGTGCGATAAACACCGAAAGCTCAACACAGATAATAGTAGTCACAAGCGAAAGAATAAACGGGTCAAATGTGACGGCGTTTATGTACTTTATGCAGGAAAATCCATAGTTCAGTTTAAGGTCGTATATCTTATTGAGTGCGTCGACCAAGCCGATATGCGCAAGGCTGCCGAGTGCAAGTCCGATACCGATACAAACAAGCGCTGTTATCGTAAAGTCAGCAAAAATATATATCGTTAAATGCTTTTCTTCAAGTCCAAGACTGCGAAGTACTGCAAAATTTTCCTGCTTGTCTTTTATTATGTTTTTTGTTATGCCCACAACTGACAGGATAATGATTATGAAAATGATTAAAGTTAGAATGGGCATTAGTATCTGCGAGTAAAAGTCTTTTAATGTCGTATTGTCTTCTATTGCTTTGTTCAGTCCGCCATAAGTTCCGTTCCCGTATTCGGGATTAAACATATCACCGCCAATACCCAAAACAAAAGAATGTGCAAATCTTCTGCCATTATCTTCTTCATATTCTAAGGTTTTATCTGTAAGATAACGTGCCCTGAAATATATATCACTCGGTTTGTCTATATCCGTCTGAATGAAACAGGTTACGCTTTTGCTTGCAAAAATATCGTTCTGACTGATATGGAAATACACGCTTGGCATATTATATCCTTCCTCGCCTAAACGATATGGATATCTGAGCCAGTGGATATTTCCTATGGTCTCTTTGTTCTCCAGATCAAACACTCCGCTAAGGGTGTATTCTTTTTTGTCAAGTTTAGTTCCATTTGGATCGTAAAGTATAAAACTTACTTTCTGCCTGGGATAAGGCTTCAGACCAATTTTTTTTGCAGTTGCTATATCCATTGAAACTTCATTTTCATTTTCGGGATGATGACCTCTGGTGCAAGTCATATGATAAATATCCTCAGATTCCTTGTTGTTAAATGCAGCAGCATATGCTATTACATCTGAATCGTTTTGTACATATCCAAGTTCATACTGAACACCAAGTCCGATTATATCCTGGTCTTCTTTCAGTTTCTCAGCCGTTTCATCATCAGCACCGTACAGTGATATATCATAATTTCCAAGCAAACGAAATTCTTCTTCCAGCACGGCATCTTTCTCACTGCGAACAAGTAAAGCTGTGCAGCACAGCGCACTCACACCAAGCACCAGCGACAGCATCAGCGTGAACAAGCGTCGTTTGTGATGCAGCCAGTATTTCAGCGATATCTTTGTAAGCATTTTTATCTTTTTCATAACGCACCTCCCGATCAAGTCTCTATATATTAAGATAAAAAATCAGGAGATCGGTTATATAAAAAATCCCGAAAGGCACAAGCCCTTCGGGATAACATAGATCATTATTTACTTATCACCAAACGAGATACCGATATCTCTTGCGGTCTTTACAAGCTGGTCATCCTCGGGTACAAACTTTGTCTTGCCTGCAACCTCGGAAAGCGGGTTTTCAGTAACATTATCCTTTACCATTGCTACTGCATAGCCATACTTTTCTTTAGAGATAAGCTTTGCTGCGTGAACACCGAACTTTGTTGCCAGAACTCTGTCATAAGCCGACGGACTTCCGCCGCGGAGCATATGACCCGGAACACATACCCTTGCCTCGCTGCCTGTCATCTGCTCGATCTGCTTTGCGATCCTGCTTGTTGCAGTTGTAATGCCCTGCTCTGCTCTTAATGCAGCACGTTCCTTCTTCTTCATCTTTGCCTCGTTGATATCAAAAGCGCCCTCCGCAACTGCCATGATAGCAAATCTCTTATCCTTACGCTTTTCGCACGCCTCGGCGAGCTTTTCGATATCATACGGTATCTCAGGGATAACTATCATATCTGCACCGCCTGCAACACCTGAGTAAAGTGTCAGCCAGCCTGCCTTATTACCCATGATCTCGCAGACAAGTATTCTTCCGTGGGAGTTAGCTGTTGAGTGAAGCCTGTCGATGACATCGGTCGCGGTATTAACAGCCGTATGGAAACCAAATGTTACACTCGTGCCCCAGATATCATTATCTATCGTCTTTGGAAGACCGATAACGTTGAGCCCTTCCTCGGAAAGCAGATTTGCAGTCTTGTGAGTACCATTTCCGCCGAGGGTGAGCAGGCAGTCAAGCTTTTGCTTTTTATAAGTATCCTTCATTGACTTGACCTTATCGACATTATCCTCTTCAACGATCTGCATCTTCTTGAAGGGAGTTCTCTTTGTGCCGAAGATAGTTCCGCCTGTGGTGAGTATACCTGAAAAGTCCGACTGGTTCATTACACGGCACATATTGTTCATCAGTCCGAAATAGCCGTCCTCGATACCGATTATCTCAACATCGTTGCCGAACCTTTCATAGCAAGCCTTAGCAACACCTCTGATAGTCGCATTAAGTCCCGGGCAGTCACCGCCGCTTGTAAGGATACCAATTCTTCGTTTCATAAACTATTCCTCCGTTTCTGATCATCAATACTTGTCATCGTCATCATCCAAGAAATCGCCGAGATCGGAAAGGTCAATACTTCCTACCTCCTCAACCGGATTATCGTGTGCAGCAGGTGTGATCTGCTTTGCTGCGTCTTCGCTTTCGTCATCATCGTGAATAATAGTATACTCAAACTTGTTCGATGTTTTTTGGTGTGAATCAGATTCACCCGAAGCAGCGCCCTCAGTTAGTCTGAAGCGTGCGATCATGTTCTTGAGTATGAGCGACTGACTTGAAAGCTCTTCACTTGCAGATGCAAATCCAACAGCAGTTGATGTGTTCTTGGATACAACAGCGGATATCTGGTCAACACCTGTATCGATCTGAACAATAGCGTCAGCCTGTGCTTCGGAAGCATCTGTGATATTCTTGACCAGAGCTGTTATTTCCTCTGAACGCTGTACTATCTGACCGAGCGAGTTTGCTGTATCCTCTGCGATCCTCGAACCCTTTTCAACAGCAGCTGTGGAGTTTTCGATAAGCTGTGCTGTTTGTTTAGCAGCTTCAGCCGATCTTGAGGCAAGTCGTCTGACTTCATCAGCAACAACGCCAAAGCCCTTTGAACCCTCTCTTGCAGCCTCAACAGCGGCATTAAGAGCAAGGATATTGGTCTGGAATGAGATCTCATCAATAACTTTGATTATCTTTGCGATCTCCGCAGAGGTATCATGTATCTCGTTCATAGCGTTAAGCATATTGGACATATCATCGTTGCAGCTGTTTATTGCCTCGGTGTTATCCATAACGATATTATACGCATTCTTTGCGTCGATAGAGTTCTGCTGTGTCTGCTTTGAAACGTCATTGAGCGTTGCAGAAAGCTCTTCAATAGCTGATGCCTGTTGAGTTGAGCCCTGCGAAAGTGCCTGTGCGGAATCCGATACCTGAACTGCACCCGAGTTTACCTGCTCTGCTGACATATTGATAGCGGCAAAGGTATCTGACAATGCGTTGAGGATATCATTGAAAGTACTCTTTATCTTATAGAAGTCACCCTTGAAGGTACCCTCCATCTTGTTGCAAAGATCACCCTCTGATATCTTGGTTAGAGATACTGTAATGATATTTATGTACTGTCTCAGACTGAGTATAGTTTCATCAAGCGAGTTTGAAAGAACACCAAGCTCATCGTTTGAGTACCAGACATCAACCGGATCATTAAGGTTGCCCTGGGCAAGTTCCCTGATCCTTTCAGTTGTGGAAACGATCGGTTTGGATATCCTCTTTGCAAACAAAGAAGCTGCGATCATAGCAACACTCAAAAGAAGAATACTTACTATAAATAAGCTTTCAAGTGCATACATTGTTGTCTTTGTAAAATCCTTGGTATTGCTTACCATAACAAGCTTAGCGTTGAATGCATTTACTTTAGAATAGCCGGCAAGAAGGTCATTATCTTTAAACTCAAACGTAACGTATCCATCATCATCTTTAAGTATCTCTTCAAATGCTTTGCCCGCGCTCTTGTAATCGCTGTTATCCTTGCCTATGGAAACGGGGTTCTCATATTTGAATCTTGGATCTTTTGTCGGATGGATGATGATGTTTCCGCTATCATCGACAAGATAAAGCTCACCCATATCGCTTAATGATGTGCTTTCAAGGATACTTGAGATCGAATACCCATTCAGTATAGCGCTAATAACAATACTTTGGTTATTCTCGGGATTTGAAGTTTTGACAAGTACTGCAAAGCACATCATATTGTCCGTCTTAATGCATTTTGTGATAACAGGTTTATCGGAAGAAAGTGCTGCTCTGACATCATCGACCTGAACAACGGTTTTAGCATCCATTGTTTTATCGCCCTTAGATGCAAGCACAGAGCCGTTTTCATCAAATGCAAAAATAGCACAGTAATCGCCCAATGACACATTAAAACGATCATTTACATTGATAAGGAACTGGCTTCTTGCATTTAGAACAGCATCTGACAGATTGGAAACTCCTCTTACTTTAGAGCTGCGAAGTGTTTCGTCAAGAGTTTCACCCAGGCGAACAACAGCTTGATCGCAATAGCTTGCTGTACTGTTGGCTATCGGCATGATCGTATTAGCCAGAGTTTCAATTGAAGCCTTGTTCACAAATCTTACCGAAACAAAGGTAAGAACGCCAACAAGAATAACTGCCACAACAATTACTGCGATCGTCAGCTTTGATTTCAGAGATTTAAGGAATTTATTGCCTTTAAATGAGTAAAACGCAGCAGCTATAAAGGCAACTATAGCGACGCACATAAGAATTATTTTTACGGTATCTGACATCCACATTATATGATCACCCCTGATAATTTAGATTTAAACAAATTCATCAGATATTATTTATTTAAGTATATCATAATTGCACAAAAATTGCAATAGAATCGTAAATATTTTTTTGTAATTTTTATTATTGGTTTATCATAAGATTTAACAAATCGGAACGAGGTCGATACTATGCGAAATATGATAAACACAAACAAAATGCTGATTAGGTTTATTGCTGCATTAACAGGAGTTGTATGTTCATTCATCGGTTTACGAGGAATTTATGCAAAATGTGCTGATGACAGCGACAATACGGTAAAAGTGATCGCATACGGGGGTATAGGGAACAGCAAAGGCGAAACAACTGTACAGCAGATCGAAGATGACATAATTTACCTGAACAATAAAGGCTACTCCCCTGTTTTTATTTCTGAACTTGCTGACTGTCTGAACAATGAGGGAGATCTGCCCGATAAGGCAGTTATACTAAGCTTTGACGGCGGATATTCGCAATATTACAGCGATATATTCCCTCTGCTGAAAAAATACAGATTCAAGGCTGATATAACAGTTCTGGGCGAGGCGACAGAATATGCATCGAACAGTGCTGATGACAACCAAAGATTTCTGCGTTGGGATGAGATAAGAGAGATGGACGGATCGGGTCTTGTCGAATTCTCAAACGGAACATATTCGATGTGGAACAAAATGGAATTTGAAAAAGAGGATTATGAAACTTATGAACAATACCGCTCGCGTATAGTGAGTGATATTGGAAAAGTACAGATGATATTTCAGCAAAACTGCGGATTTGAGCCGAGTGTATTCACTTATCCCAACGGCAAGGCAAATGATTTCAGTTCACGGCTTGTTAAACATCTTGGTTTCAAAGCAGCTGTAGAGATAGATAACAAATCAGTAAGACTTCAGGAAAAAAACAAAACCGATACATACCATATTAAAAGGTACGATCGGTGCAGGATCAAAGATATTTCCGCTTTTTTCAGTTAAAATCTTAAAATTCGCAAAAAAAAGCAGCCCCTATTGGAGCCACCCTTCTACATTTGACAGTATATATCATTGTGCGAGCAAAATAAAGTGTTTTTTATTTTAAAAATGTAAACAAATGATGATTCGCAGTGATAAACCGCTTTTTTGCGCGAAATTATTGACCTTTCGGAAAAAATAGTATATAATATGTAAGGTGTACATATTACATCCTATTCTTGAAAGGACAACAAACAGATGAAAAAAACATTATGTTTAATCCTGATGCTTGCTGTGACAATTATCTGCGCAGTAACCGCATTTGCTGATAACGAGCCTGCCACTCTTGCTTTGCAGACTTCGCAGAGTCAGCTTACTGCGGGTGAAACACTTACAGTTACATTGAACATATCTGCCGTTAAACCGGTCGGTAGAGTTTCTGCAAGCGTTTCCTACGATCAGTCGGTACTTAAATTCGTTTCAGGCAGCGGTGCAAAAGATACCGGCGGAACGATCCAGATAGAGCAATTAAACGGTCTTGACACATCAGCAGCCATTACACTCACATTCACCGCAGTTTCAGCGGGAAACAGCAATATAAGTGTAAACAGCTGTGCTGTATATGATGCCTTTGATGAACAGTATTCACTTCCGGCTGCTTCGGCTGCTGTAAATGTTACCGAGCCGCAGCAAACTACCACGCAGCAGACAACAGAAACTACCCCGACATCCCCAGCTACCGACGCTAACGGTGTACCAACGCAGGGAGTTCTGACAGACCTGACAGTAGTAAACGGAAAGCTTGTTCCTCCCTTTATGTACAGCATTCACGAATACTCGGTCACGGTTCCTTACGATGTTACAAAGGTGGAGATAAACGGTAAGACCGCAAGCTTGCAGGATCACATCTGGTATACAGGAAACGAAGACTGCAAGGTCGGACTGAATGTAAGGACGATCACAGTTACCGATGTTAACGGGAACAAAACGACCTACACGATCAATGTTACAAGGCTTGAAAAGGATGCACAGATAACAACAGCGGCAAGCTCTGCCGCAGCTGACAGCACCTCTCCTGCTGATAGCAGCACCAAAGAAAAAAAGGCAATAGCTGATAATAAAGATATTAAGCAAACACTGATGCCTGCATTGTACATAATACTTGCGGTACTTGTTGTTGCACTGGTAATAGTTATTCTTTGGATCAAAGGCAAGTCCTCGGGATCAAAAGAGCAGGACAAAAAGAACACAAAGCAGCGCAGCAAGATAAAAGTTTCGGGAAATAAGAAAGGCAATAACGGTAAAAAGAAAAAATAGAACAAGCCGATACTCACCATAAGCAGCGGGTATCGGCTTTATCTATTTATCAAATAGTTTTGCTAATGACTGCCCTATCAGTTCGCCCGAATACTGTGCCTGCTCGATAGAGTTGCCGTGACTTCCTACCTCGATAAGCAGCGAACCTGTTGTAAGATCCTGATTGTAGTGCCTGTAATCAAACAAAACAGGACGAGTCAGACCTTTCCAGTCGCTTTCTATCTGCGATTGCAGCTTTGATGCAAGTCTGAAGTTCTGCATATAGTTTGGCATACCCATCGTTCCGTCATCACAGCCTGATATTATCATTATCTGTGCAGCCTGTTTACCTCCTATATCGGTGACGGGGGCGATCCTTGTGCCGTCTGCGCGCTGTATGCCGTCGCGGTGGATATCAAGGCATATTTTTATTGATGGGTATTGCTTCAGGATCTCCTGCACTGTCTTTCTGCTTGATGCATATGCCTCGTTATAGCTCGGATAATCGTGTACAAGGGTATCGTGTACATATGTGATACCCGCTTTATCAAGCTGCTTGCAGATGTTATTGCCAACGCTTACTACATTTTTTGTAACATCGGTGGTCTTGCTGTAAAACGATTTATCATAGAAGCTGCGGGCATAAGGCTCAAAGCTCTCGGTCGTATGCGTATGGTAGATAAGCACCTGCGGCTTGTCACTGTTTTTATCAAGCGTGAAAGGAAGATCCTTCGTGCTTTCTGCAACAAGTGCCGCGTTTGGCAGATCGGAGCAGTTTCTTACCTGACCGCCGGCTTTAAGGTCAATATACTGCGCACCGGTATAATGCGGATATGTAAAGTTTTCGATCACCCCGTCATGATTTTCAAGCTTTTCGGGGTACTTTATGGTGCCAAGCATTTCTTTTGACGGTTTAGCTGTCGGGATCTCTCTGCTTTGTATAACAGGCTGTGTTTCCTGCGGAGCCATATCTATATCCCAAAGGGTCTTTCTGCCAACTGTTGTAATGGTATCCTGTGGTGCAGCCTGAGAGGTATCTTCAGGATTCTCCGAAGCATCAGCAACATTTATCTCAGGTGTATGGTATTCGCCGACTGTAAGATTTGCCGAAAGCGCGGCGATCGAATTTATCGCTTCAGCGTGTGACGAATACGCCTGCATTCCTAAAGGGATAGTGAAGCACAAGGCGACTACAGTTGCTGCACATAAGCAAGTCCTTTTCAGATTCATAATGATCATCTCCCGATTATCAGTATATAGCCTGATGCTCAAAAAAAGTGTCAAATCAAAGCATTTGAGCATAGGATATATAAAAACAATTGGAGAACACAGATGGACTATCTTATTATAGTAAGCAGATTTGAGCCTCTGGCGGAAGGTTTTGAAAATATGATCCGTTTCAGGAGTATACGCGGTAAGTTGTTTGAATATCAGACAGCAGATTCGCTTGAAAGGCTTCTTGCACAAGCAGAAAGCGACCGCTGCGAGCTTGAGCTGATCTCAGGTTACAGGTCAGCGGACTATCAGCAGTTACTGTGGGAAAAGGAACTGTCAAAGGAAATGGCAGCAGGTCTTGATTATAATGCGGCAAAGCAAAAAGCTGCCCTGACACTTGCTCTGCCCGGTGAAAGCGAGCATCAGACAGGGCTTGCGGTCGATTTCGGTGTTCAGGGCGATGATGACGTAAGCTATGATTTTATCAAGAGCAAGCAATCTGTATGGCTTGAACGCAACGCTCACAAGTACGGATTTATTCTGCGCTATCCGCGTATGAAGGAACATATCACGGGGATTGCTTTCGAACCGTGGCATTACAGATATGTCGGTGCAGAGAGTGCCTGCATCATAAAACAAAACGGCATCTGCCTTGAGGAATTTCTCGATTTTTATCAGGATAAGTATTTAGATAGCACAAATAAGGGCATTTGAAACTGTGCAAGTCCAATAAAAAGTACACAAAATGATTGACAAGCTGAATAATAGGTAGTATAATAATAGCATATGAAAAGAAAGGATGTTTTTTATGGGCAGTAAATATTCAAAGAGAAAATCTTTCTGGGCACTGATGGGCGCACTTATACTTGTTATAGCTTCCACGGCACTTCTGGTTTACAGATACTGTGAGGAAAAGGCACACTATGAAAAGTGGAAGGACTACGAAGAGTGCGGTATCCAGTAACGCTTTAGTTGACATAATATATGCCGATGCTTGCTTTTATGCAGACATCGGCATTTTTTATTACTTCATCGGCTGTCCCATCGCATTAAGAATTCTTTATCTTCATCCGAGCCATGTTCATCCAACAGTTCAAAGTACATATCGGAAATAGGATCTATCGTTTCGCCATCGCCTTCATACAAATCAGCGTTAAACAAGTCATCGCCATAAGTGAAATAGTTCCAGCTGGCAGAAACCATAACTGTGCTGCCGTCTTTCATATCCAGATAGAACATACCTATAAACCCACCGTCAATAGCAGGGTCAGACCTCTCACCATTGATACGCACCTTGCGAAGATAGTCGGCAAGTGTTCCGACCTCTTTATCATCAAGAACATAATGCGAACCGTCAGGCTGTTCAAAGGCGGTTTTTACGCAGACGATATTCTCTGTTTTCAGTTCGGCAAAAGGCTTTGTTCCGCGATCTCCTCTGACAATACCATAAATAAATGTACATATGCACACGATACAAATACACACTATAATAGTCGTCTTTTTAGATCTTGTCATTCCTGCTCGCCTCCTGTCACTTATTATTACACATTTTTGTCTTTCTATAAGGTATACGTTTCACAAAGATAGATTTGTGCATAAAATTAGCTTTTTTGTAACTTTTCACAACGAGCAAAATAGAATATATACACTTTTACTAATACAAATCTTTAAGAAATAATATGAATAACCGCTATATTTGCAAGTCACCAACCATAGTTAACTATTTCCCATTTGCCGCTGTCAGAGCATGCTAATGTCCAAGTCCAGTTGAACACATCTCCTGCTGATGTTGAAGCTGTATCTGTCAACCCGATAAATTCTGTGTAGAAAATTATAATATGTGTATAGGACTTTTCGGGGTGACTTTTTTCATATTCAGGCAAAAGGGTCGAGTCTTTGCCGTCATCACTATGATAGCTAAGCGAGAGCAGTTTTCTGTCGCAATTATTTAGGAAGCGGTCAACAAGAACGCTTGCCGCCTGTGCGACTTCTTCATCGGAATATGAATCAGATCCGCTGATGTCAATTTTTGCATCAGACAGATCTCCACGCGGCATATCAAGTCCCAAACAGCACAAAACTGCCGAAATAGAATAAACGATAACCAGCACGAATATCATAAAGTATTTGGCGGCGGTGAAGTTATCGGTAATATGTACCGTGTTGTATTCGTCCGTAGTGAATGTAATAAGGCGCTTGCGATGACGCTCACGCAATAGATTCACAACTATGGAAATCATAAGCTGTGCATACAATATGATCGCATAAACAGCAATTATAGTAATTATAAGATAAAAAAGACTTGAAATCCCAAGAATTGGTGATTCCATCAAGATAGGTATAAGAAACCCGAGAATAAAAAAGATATCACATTTTAAAAGCTGTGAAAAATCATCTGCATAAATAACTGAAATAAGGCATGCGACTATAAACGGAAAGAATATTGGAAACAGAAAATGGCTGTTTCTTTTATCAAGGGTAACGATAATAATCATACTAACAGCGCCTGCGACAGCGAGAAACACACTTAATAGAAAAGAATTTGCAGGATTGCCGCCTTTGTTCAAAACAGTTTTATTATCATTAGTCATTTTTTACGCCGCCTTTACATTTTCATATTATAGCACTATTTCATCAATTTTACAATTATAAATAGTTAGTACTCTATAATAATAACGATTGAGCAGGCAAGAAATGTGCAAATCAACTTAATTTTTGTAAGATTGTACAATACAGCGCATTATTTTTGTGCAGAATCTTACAAGAGGGCGCAAAAAAGCACCGCACAAGGCGGTGCTTGATATTTGTTTTTACTGTTTAACCTGCGGAGCGCTGCTGTTTCCAACAACTTCCTTGATACCTGTTGCAAGACCAGCAAGTCCCTGTATCTCGCTTGGGATAATGATCTTTGTAGCTCTGCCGTCGGCTGCTTTGCCGAATGCCTCGAGGCTCTTGAGCTGGATGACCTGCTCATTAGGATTTGCTTCGTTCAGCTTAACGATGCTGTCAGCAATAGCCTGCTGTACCATATTGATAGCCTGAGCTTCACCCTCTGCCTCGCGGATCTTCTGCTCTCTTATAGCGTCTGCCTGAAGGATAAGTGACTGCTTATCAGCCTCTGCTGAAAGGATCTTTGCTTCCTTATCAGCCTGTGCGCGAAGGATCTTAGACTCCTTTTCACCCTCTGCAACAAGGATCTGCGACTTCTTTTCAGCCTCTGCCTGAATGACCTTTTCACGTCTTTCACGGTCAGCTTTCATCTGACGCTCCATGGCATCCTGTATCTCTCTCGGAGGGAGTATGTTTTTAAGCTCAACTCTCTGTACCTTGATGCCCCATCTGTCAGTAGCTTCGTCAAGAATTGCTGTAATTCTTGTATTGATGATATCTCTTGAAGTAAGAGTTGCTTCAAGATCAAGGTCACCGACGATGTTACGCAGTGTAGTAGCGGTAAGGTTCTCGATCGCGGAAATAGGTCTTTCAACGCCGTATGTGAACTGCATTGCATTGGTTATCTGGAAAAATACGACCGTATCTATCTGCATCGTAACGTTATCCTTTGTAATAACCGACTGCGGCTGGAAATCAACGACCTGTTCCTTTATCGAAACTCTCTTGGCAACCTTCTCGATAAGCGGTATCTTCCAGTGAAGACCTGTGCCCCAGGCTGCGTGAAATGCGCCGAAACGCTCGATTACATAAACATATGCCTGCGGTACGACCTTGATATTGCAAATGATAAGCAATATGATCACCGCAAGTACCCCTAACAGAATATAGATTCCTTCCATACTTATACCTCCACTATGTATTATTCTCTTACTATGAGCTTTGAACCGTCTACCCTGACTACGACAACAGCATGACCCGCAGGGATATTCTCCCCGTTCTCGCTTCTTGCTGCCCAGTCAGTACCGCTAAGGCGGACTCTGCCTTTGTTTGCTATGTTGTCGATATCCTCGATAACTGCGGCTGTTCTGCCCTCATCAAGTTCATAGTTGGTTGCAACCTTTTTCCCTTGAATCTTTTTAACAAAAGGTCTTGTAAGCGCAAGGAACAACGCTGACGATGCAATAAACACGATACACTGCACGAGGAAGTTCACCTTTGCTATTGCAAGGAAAAGTGAAACAAGTGAACCTAATGCAAACCATATCGAGATTAGCGCCGTACTGGTCGCGACCTCACAGACAAGGAAAAAGACGAATGCAACTGCCCAGAATGTGATCATAAACGTGGCTGTCATATAATCGCCTCCCCTATATTTCGCAGGCTATCCGCCTACTTTGCACATTATAGCACACTATGTCTGAAATTTCAAGTGACTGCGCAATATTTTATCATTTTATCACAATTCATCACAATGGTTACGAATTGTAACTATCACTTCTTCTGTCTTAACAGATTACAGGTCGAATAGGACGATTTCGTAAAGTATGCGGTCAAAGTAAAGCTATTGCTTTTGGCAAAGCTTGAACAGCCCTCAAACTCTTCATAATCACTCTTGCTCTTGGCTTTGGATATCCCGTTTTTCAGCCTGTTAGGTCTGACGAAGCCTTCAAATACAGTATATTCGGTATTATCGGTCATATTACCGTCAACAAATATCTTAACAGTATTGCCGGTAAAAATGGCGGTTATTTCGCTCCCGAAGTGCCTGCCTTTCCATATGCCCTGCAAATACTGTCTGTCTGCATCGTCATAGATCTGCACATTAGAGCCTGAGGTATTGAAATCAAAACCATTTTTCAAAGCATCATCGTGGAACGCATCGCAGATCGCATCTGATGCATCAAAGCTGACTGTCGGGGATTGATTTGAATACATATGTAATCTCTCGCCGCTTGCATATACAGCATCTATGCTGTCACCGCAGCCGCCGGGCAGTCCATCGACAT
This sequence comes from uncultured Ruminococcus sp., assembly GCA_902786965.1. Lineage (GTDB taxonomy): Bacteria > Bacillota > Clostridia > Oscillospirales > Ruminococcaceae > Hominimerdicola. The sequence continues at coordinate 129,943 of CADAEJ010000001.1, forward strand.
GGCAGTAGTACCCGTTGTTTGCTGCAAGAGAATATTGCTTGATGATACTGTTGAGCTTATCAAGCAGAAAATTCGTACACGAGATATAATCGAGCTTGAATCTTGTGCCGTTTCTTGCTGACGGGTCTCCGCCCGATGCTAAAACGTGCAGTCCGTCATCTTTAAGCTCACAAGAGGCACTGATGGTATTATTTGAAAAACTAAAGCTTATCAGTTCATCTGAACCGATCTTTTTTGGCGCCTGCGGATCGGTGCTTTCGTGTTTTGAGCCACAGGCTTCCTGCTGACGCATTGCCGCGCCAATGCCGATAAAACCATTGCTTACGTTCGAGCCGAAACCTTCATTATTCATAATCAGCTACCTCTTTTATTATTTCAGACTTCTGCTATCGTGACAGCAGAAATATACTATTTGTTTATCGTTACCAAGCTTGCCCATAAGCTCTTTTATCTTTTCAAAATGCTCGCTGTCAAGATACACGAAAGGATCATCCATAATTATGAACGGCTGCTCGGAATCAAACATAGCGTCTATCATTGCAAGTCTGAAGCACAGTGCGCAGATCGAAAGGTTACCGCTTGAAAGATGCATATAGCTTCTGAATTCGCCCATTACATCATATTTTACGCTGTAATCCTTATCCATTTCGACCTTCTGTCCGATCGCCTGTTCGATCAAAAGAGCATAGCTGCAGAATTTATCGAGTATCGGTTTGACGTGTCTGCGTTTCAGCGAAAGCTCCGCAGCGCTGATCTGCTTGCTGACAAGCAGCATAAGCTCCTTCTTTTTGGTCAGCTCATTCATTTTTTCAGTCAGATCGTTTAGTTCATCGCGCTTGTCGTCAAGGGCTCTTACGCTTTGCTCAAGGTCATCGACCTCCCTTTCCACACGTTCAAGCTCGTGAATACTCGTCTGCATCTGATGTTCAAGTGTGGAAATATCGGTATCGGCATTATCAGGTCTTTTGTCAAGCTTGTTTTCGGTTTTATACCTTTCGGCATCTTCGCGTCGCCGTGAAAGCTGTGTTTTAAGGCGCTCAAGCTCATCAATATCCTTGATAAGCATTTGCGCATCAAACGGCTCGGGAAGAGCGTATTGCTTTACAAAATCGTTTATGCTTTGCTGTGATGTCGCGATACCTGTTTCAAGCTGTCTGCATTTTACTTTGCTATCATTGATCTGCTTGTCAAGCGCTTCATAGCGGACTCTGTCGGATTTCATTTTGTCAAGCGCCGCACGATGATCTGAGTCTTCAAGACCATACGCAGAAAACAATTCGTTAAGCTGTGATGCTATTTTTTCACGCTTGTTTTGCAGCATCGCAAGCTGTTTTTGTGTTTCAGCTTTTTGTGCTATGATCTTGTTGTATGTGTCAATATCGTTTTTAAGCTCAAACAAAAGCTCTGCGGGATCCTTGCCGCTGTATCGGTAATATGCAAGATCGGTGAGCATTTTAGATGTGACATTTTCATACTCGCTCTTTGCCTGTTCATACTCAGGATTTGGCCTTTCAACAGGTTCGTTTTCAACGATCTGCTTAGTATTTATTTTGGAATTCAGATACACAAATGCATAGGCAGCAAGCAAAAGCGCACCGATCAGTATCAAAAGCACGCCAATGACCGCCGAACTGAACACAAGCGCGACACCCGAAAACAGCACAGCAAGTGCAATTACCGCAAGGATAACACACAGCTTTTTGCTGCTCTTTTTTTTGGTGGCAGCAGCACGGTGATATTCAACAATAGTTTTGTTGGTGCTTTGCATACGAAGTGCAAGCTCATCACGAAGCTGTTTTTTGCTTTCAAGGTCTGCGATAAGATCATCACTTGGGATCTTACCGCCAAAATGATGTTCAAGGCGCTGCTCGTCAGCGTTCTGCGGAAGATCTGTCAAAGCTTTGTGATCTCTGCGTACATTTTCAAGGTCATTTATCAGCTGTTCTGCCAGCTCGGTATGTTCATCATCGGCAAATCCATTCGGGTATGACTGCGTTAGCTTTGTAAATTCCTGCTCAACAGAGCTGTCTATCCTTGCAACCTTCAAGGAGTTTTCATCATTTTGTTTTTTAAGGCATATCTGCTTGATCTCTTCTGCGTTTTGTTTACTGGGGATCCCATTCTTATAACGCGAGCCGATTTGTTTTATCTGCAAGGCTAAAGAATCACATTCTGCAAGCTTTTCATCATAGCTTTTCCATTTTTCTGATAAAGCCGCTTTGGCAGAAGCTTCGCTGAAAGCACGCTTTGCATTATCGGCGTTAGTCTGGGCACTGTTAAGAAGAGCATACTTGCCATCAAGTGCTTTTTTCTCGTTCTCCAGGTTATTTATATCGCTGTTAAGACTCTTTATGCCGGTCTTGAGCTTATCAATTGATTTTTTATAAACACCGTCGTTTTTACGAAGCTTTTCAATTATGGAGTCAACATCAAGATCATCATCGGTATTAAGCGCGTAGTTACCGATTCTTTTGTTCATATCACCTGTTGATTCGATCTTGATCTTATCTGCATTTATGCAAAGCAGCCTCTCGAAGCTTTCGGCATTGATACCGAAAACAGTCAGTCCGGGAACATCTCCAAGCTCATCGGTCAAGCAAGAATCGCAGTAAACTTTCAATGTGTCATTCTTATCACTTTTCTCACCGAATGATCTTTCTATTCTGTATGTTTTGCCTGCGTACTCAAAAACAATATTTCCGCCGAAATCGCCTTTTGAAAATGGGTAAAAATGCATTCTGTCAACAAATTCTACCGAGTTCTTCTTATACGAAGCAAGTCCGTAAAACATTGCTTTGATAAAGGAAACAACTGTGCTTTTTCCGTAGCCGTTATTCTCACAAAATGAGTTAACTCCGCTTGTAAAGTCAAAATCAAAGTTTGAAAGCTTCCCATAGTTATTGATATGGATACTGATAAGCTTCAATCAGTCCACCTCCTTACCGAGCAAAAGCCTTACACCTGCGGTAATGATATCATTTTTAAGTGCATCATCATATTCGGGATCTGACTCTACGCCTGCAATAAACTCACTTATTATCGAGTTCTCTTTTTTATATGTATCAATGTCGATCTTTGCAGTTGTTTTATTCTTTACATTGACATAATAGAACTGCGCCAAAGCGTTTTCTATATCATTGTTATTCAGTTCAATATCTACTGACAGCTCACCTGTGAGGACTAAACGAATGATATCTTCCCTGCTGATATCAGCGGTTTTGTCAGAAGCCATCTGCTCTATCTCGTACAGGTCAGCAGCATCGGTAACATCTACATTTATTTCGTGGATAGTGCGCTGTGAAAAAGGTATGAACTCGTACCCTATCTCGCCGGATGCATCAATTAGGATAAAGCCTTTCTCACCGCACTCGTCAAAGCCGCGCGGTTCAAGGCAGCCCGGGAATGCCCAGACTCCGCGATCATCTATCCTACCGTCTTTATGTGAATGGATATGACCAAGCGCGAGGTAATCTATCCCCTTATCACGCAGATCACTTATCTTTACAAGGTCTTTGCCGCGGCTGTTTGATACATCACCGTGAAGCATTACGATATTGAGCTTGCTTTTATCAAGTTCGAGCTTTGAGTAAAAGCTTTCACAGTTATTCTCGTCTGTTTCGATACCGCTGATAACGACATTACCGTATGTGTAGGAAGTAAAATCATCCTTGCTGAACATCTTCAGATTGTTGTATCCGCAAACGGAGTATGAGCCTTCTTTATCGTGGTTGCCGTTCAGATAAAGAAAATCAATATCGGGATTATTCTTTATTATTGAGTAAAAATACTTTTTGTCTGTTACCGCAGGCTTGTCGCTGTCAAAAACATCACCGCTGAGAATTATGACCTTTACATCGTTGCTTTTAGCGAAATCGACCATTTTTCGCAGCGTTGTGCGAAGGGCAGATCTTCTTTCATCGGAAATATCTTTTGGGAACTTTGATACAAGCCTTGAACCAAGGTGGATATCAGCACAATGAATGATCTTCAAAACTATTTCTCCTTATTTTTCAGTTTCAGAGTTTTTAGGTATGCCTTTTGTTCGTTACTGATGCGGTAGCTTTCGACTGATTTTTGTATCGCCTTATTGTGCGTCCAGGTGTCAAGCGAGCAGTCTTCAATAAACGGCAGTACAGCATCATACTGCATTGAAAGGGCTGTTGCAAAATACCACGCCTGCATCATTTTCACATAGTACTCGTCTGAGCGTATCCCGGCAACTGCTTTGGGATAGCTGATATCAAAATTCTCACCGAGGAAATGATCCATAAGCATTTTAATGCCGAATCGTACAGTATATGTTTTGTCTGACCTTATCCACGGCTTGATGTGCTTTAAAAGATCAGTCCTGTGCTTTACAAATACTTTCGGATTCATCTGATCGCAGGTAGCCCAGTTATCAACATACGGCAAAAATGCTTCGACCTTTGCAATACAGCTGTCAAAGTCCTTATCGAGCGCAATAATAAAGGCGTGGAGCTGATTCTCTTCAAAATACTTATGCGGCAGATCGGAGAGAAACTCATTTATATCCAAATGCTTTGAATACTCCTTTGCCAGTTGCCGAAGCGGCGGTGTGCGCACGCCGATAAATAACTGCGCATCTACCGAGGGAGTTGTTTTTATCTGCATTTCACGGTACTTACCGTCCGTAAGCTCAAAAAGCCGTTCTCTTACTTCATCAACTACCATAGTTTTCTACCTCTTTATTGATCCTGCGTTTGAGCGATCCTTTTTCTTTTATGAAAAATAAAAACATCAACAACCGCGGTGACGGCGCAGCCTGCGGCGTATGCAAACAGATCTTCGACCACAAAAGTTGTCCCCATCAGCACGCGCATAAGGCGATTTTTTATCCCGAGGAGATCAACCAAAGGGATAAGCTGCGTTAGCTCGACTATCACCGAGAATATGTAGACCGCAGCGGAAAGCCAGACGGCTTTATAAGGTATAAAGATGCGCACAAGCGCCCACAGAAGTATAACTACCAGCATATCGCCTACATAAGGCCGTACAAATGAATCGTGGACATACATACCGATCATTATCTCGACCGCAAACAGCAGTAAAAACACTGTTAAATATACAAGACGAGCGCGTTTAGCAGTTTGTGTTGACTGTTTCATGATACATTCCTTTAAATTTTGATTTGTTTTGCGATGTCAGAGATCTTTAACGATCTCCTCCCAATATGCATAGCCGAACTCCAGTTTAGCCCATTGAGCAAGCATATCCAGCTTGGCTTTTATATGAGGGTATTTATTCATTTCAGCAAGTCCGTTCTTTTTACCCTTCTTATCGTCAAATGACCAAGAAAAAACAGTTTCTATAAGCGTTGCCCTGTCCTCATAAAAGCTCATTCGGCTGTAATCAAAAGCAAAATACGGAACATCATATTTTATATTGTCACTTGCCGCAACTGAAAGCAGAGTATCATCTGATACCTCGACATTTGTGATATGCTCATGGAAGCTGCCGCCGTAAGAAAAACCGCTCGGGTTAAGAGCATCCCATTTGCTTGTATCTATACTGTGCTTGTTGAAGATCAAAAACTCTGTTGCGTGCCACAGCTCATGATTGAAAGCGCTGTTATCGCTAAGCGAATACATATTCATAGTGATCGCATACCAGTCTTCACCATGAGTTGTAGAACCTGCTGATTTGTCACCGTTGCTATAGATATTACCCGTCGTGACAGCGATATACAGTCCTTTTTTCCCGTCATCTGACCTGAAGTGGTCAAAAAAGCCCTTTGGATAACGCTCAAGCTGTTCCTTCAGGAAATCAAGGCGTTCAAGATAATAATTTATTGTATAATCGTCTGCATCATTTTCAGCTGATACGAGGTTCATCGAACCAAAAAACTCCTCTGCATTTTTCACCTCATTGCCAACAAAAAGACGAATGCCGAATCGCTTCTCTATTTCATCAGCCTTTTGTCTTGCCTTGGCAAACTTCTCGCCCACCTGTATCTTTTCGGTATGAGCCATAGGCTGCATCCGGGTTTTAGGTTCATTATCAACAGCAGGTGCTGTTGCCGAAGTTGTTGAGGCAGTTGTTGTAGTGGTAGTAGTGGTTGAATTGGTGGTGGTCGATACAGTCGTCTGCTTTGATGAACTGCTTTCGCTCGATACCTGATCCTGCCGGGACATACTATTCTTATCTCCGCATGCAGATAGGACTGATAAGCTCACAACTGCCGAAATAAACAAACCAACGAATCGCTTTTTACTTTTCATTATGATCCTCCATTATCTTTGATACGATCTATAAGCCTGCCAGTCCGCTTAAAGTGTCATTACTGCGGTTTTTTGATCGTTCGGAAATACTAAACCAATAGTTTTCCACACTTTTATTCTTTATGGCAGGTTATAATGGTATAACTGCTTGCATTGACTGTGATCACATACCTGTCTTTATGAACATAATAGTTTTTGCCTTGCCTTTTTATTTCCGCATCTGGCTCAAGGATCTTTTCTTTACACCACGCAACAACATCAATACACCCGAGTCCGAGGTTTCTTCTGATCCTCTCCACACCCAGATCAGTAGTATGTAAGCTATCGATATTCTCAACAAGTATATTATCCATAGTCTGTTCTCCTTTAGATCATTATTATTGAGCAAACGGCTTGGGCGAGGAATTGGCATGCTCTTTATTTACTGATGCCATATAATAACGGAATCAATAAATGTATTTTGAATAAACAACAAAATTATCTTCCATCGATCATTCAGAACTGATCGGTTCCTCCCCGGCTGCGCAGGTCTCCTTTTTTATGAAAAAGCGCCAAGTCACAAGGAAGCCGATAAGTCCTGCACCGATACCAATAATCATTCCTCCAAGGACATCACTCGGATAATGAACACATCGAATGATCCTTGTGCTTCCTATAACGATCGGAATAAGCATAAGAAGGATCCATGCCTTCTTTTTCCTGACCTTGAGCAGAACAGCGGTAAGAGCCGTGAAAACAGAAAAATTCAAAGATGTATGACCTGACGGGAATGACAGATCGTCCTCTAGGTTTTCGCCTGCGTTTACCCAATGTGTTTGATAAGTGTCCCAGAACTCTGTCTCTTTTAGGGTTATGTAAGGTCTCTGTCTTGCAGCACCGGGCTTTATCAGAACATTCACCAGCAGTAATGCCACGAGATAAGCAACCACCATTGCCACCCCGTATTTTTTGTTTTCTTTGGTATACAAAGGAACAATGAAACTGCAAAATAAGCGATGAATGCAGCAGTATTGCCCAGATACTGACATACATTAGCTATTGCGATCGTCACCGCATTCTGAAACTTCCAAAAGAACAAATAAACCGCTTTATCAAATTCATAAAAGAATTTGTCCAGCATTTCACCGATCTGTCCACTCATATTCCTTCCACCTATTTACTTACAATGTATAATTGTAATTCCGATCAATACTCAGAGTATATGACAAAAAGCCAACTATCACTTTGCTATATCACTCCCTGATAAGAGCATACATTTTCATATCAACAACATTTCCATTTTTCACAGCATTACTTTTTAATGTTCCTTCATACTGAAATCCTGCCTTTTCCAAAGCTCTGCACGATGCTATGTTGTGAGCAAACGGCTCGGCAAATATACGGATAATATCTGTATTCTCAAATACATACCGGCACACCTGTATAATAGCACTTGTAACATAGCCGTTTCCCCAATAGGATTCTCCGATGTAATAACCCATTTCTGCCGTCTGCGAATGAATATTACCCTGCCGAAACACTCCAATGCTACCAATTACTTTTTCGTTTAATGTTATCGCAAATGCAAATGTATTGTTTTTATCTGACGATAACATCGCTCGAATGAATTTCTCTGCGTCTTGCTCAGTATACGGATATGGCAAACCGTCTCTAAGATTATCCAATACCTTCGGATTATTCAAGTTTTCAGCAAGCGCGAATTTATCATCAATTCGCCATTTTCTTATAGAAACACTCATATTCTCCCTCCGCAAATTCAGATATCACTTTTTGACATCAGCACAACGCACTCAACATGAGTAGTTCGCGGAAAGAGATCAACTCCCCTGACCTTTACCGTATCATAGCCAAGCTGACGAAGTATTGCGCAGTCTCTTGCGGCTGTAGCGTGATTGCAGGATATCATAACGATCCTGTCAGGCTGCATTTTTGCCATATACTCAAGACTTTGCCTGTCGCAGCCCTTTCGTGCAGGATCGGCGATAATAACAGTGGGTCTTTCGCCGCGGTCAAAAAGCAGTTTTGCGACCTTGCCTGCATCACCGCAGATGAACTCGGAATTATCAATATTATTAAGCTCAGCGTTACGTTTAGCGTTTTCAATAGCTTGCGGGATTATCTCAACGCCGATCAACTTTTTGATCCCTGCGCACATTGAAAGCCCGATCGTACCCGCACCGCAGTAAAGATCAAGCAGAATACTGTTTTCGTCAAGCTGTGCATATTCCCCGGCTATCGCATAGAGCCGTTCCGCCTGCAGGGTATTCACCTGATAAAATGATTGCGGCGAGATAGTTACGGTGTTTTCGCACATAGTATCTATTATAGTATCCTTACCGAAAACAGTGACCGTCTTTTCGCCGAGAATGACATTGGTACTGCTCGGATTTTCATTTAGTACGATGCTTTTTATATCATCAAACCTTTGTGTTATACTTGAATACAGTCCCTCAAAGCACTTTGCTTTTGAAAGGCTTGTAACGACCAGGCATAGCATTATCTGTCCCGAATGTTCTCCTCTGCGAAGATAGATATGACGCAGAAGTCCGCTGCCTGTTTGCTCGTCATACGGAGCAATACCATTGGCATTGACATATTCCATTATGCAGTCGGTGATACTTGCAAATATCTTCGGCTGAAGATCACAGTCAATATGGGCGCAGATTCGGTGTGACCGCTTTGCATAAAAGCCGCATACCGCCTTACCGTCCTGAAATCCTACGGGGTACTGTGCTTTATTGCGGTAGTGTGAGGTGCGCTCACTGCCGAGAAAATCTTCATATTGCGGATACAGCTTGCCTATACGCTCAAATGAAGCTTTGACAAAGCTGTTTTTTACCTCGCACTCCTGCTCGTAAGTGAAATGCCTGAAAGAACAGCCGCCGCAGCTTTTTGAAACAGGGCAGTTATCACCGATCCTGTAAGGCGATTTTGTGATAAAGCCCGTGACTATGCCGTAGCAGTAGCTTTTATTGACTTTGACTATCTTGCAGTTTACAACATCACCGACAGCTGTACCTGCGACAAAAACAGCCACGCCGTCATATCTTCCTACTCCGTTGCCCTCGTTTGTAATATCAGTTATCTCAAGGACAATCTCTTCATTCTTTGTGAGCATAAAAATCCTCTACCTCGTTTTTCTTCTGAAGCATAAGGTCAAAATGCTTATTGTATTCAAGCGGGAATTTATAATTGAATACACGTTCGAGCCGCTTGCCGTCAAGGTCTACAAGCTTGGTCGAGCCGCCCGCGCCGACAGCAAGGATAGTTTGTACCTCTTCCATTATGTAGACGTTATACAGGCTCTCTTTGCCTTGTTTTGACCAGCCGATATTTTCAAGATTTTCAAGCATATTCTTCTGCCTGTAAAGATAATATGGCACATAGCCGCTTTCAAGCAGACGCCCCGTCGCATAGCTGACCATTTTATCTGCGGGGTTTTCAAGCAATCCTTCCTCGCGCTGATGATTGAGCCGAGCTGCTCTTTTTATCGAAAGCGTATGTACTGTGATGTTATCCGCACCAAGCTGTATAAGCTTATCAACGGTATTGGCAAAGCTTTCGGGCGTATCTGTGGGAAGTCCTGCGATAATATCGGTATTTATGCTTTCAAAACCGACCTTTCGCGCCAGATCAAAGGCACTGAAAAACTGCTTGGTCGTATGCTTTCTGCCGATTTTTTCAAGCACACTGTCTGAAAGAGTCTGCGGATTGATAGAGACCCTTGTACAGCCGTTTTTCTTTATCGTTTCAAGCTTTTCTGCGGTTATGGTATCCGGTCTGCCGGCTTCTACCGTATACTCACGCAGGTGAGAAAGATCAAAGCTCGCGGCGATCGTTTTCATAAGGCGCTCAAGCTGAACAGCTTCAAGGGTTGTCGGAGTACCTCCACCGAAATAAACTGTATCAAGCTTTAAGCCGAGTTTTTTTACAAGCGTGCCTGTGTACTCGATCTCCTTGCACAGATTATCAAGGTACTCGGGGATCTGCCCCATACATTGCTCGATCGACTGTGAAACGAACGAGCAATATGAACAGCGTGTCGGGCAAAAGGGTATTGATACATACAGACTAAAGCTGTTTATATCAAGCTCATCAAGGATCTTTTCCTGTGCCGCAGCAGTTTTCAAAGCTATCTCACACTTTTCACGTGAGCAGAGATAATCCTTTTGCATCGCATCATAGATCTCACCTTGTGTCATATCCTTATGCAGATACCTGTTCACCTGCTTTACGGGACGAATACCTGTGATTATTCCCCATTTGGGAACAACGCCCGTGATCTCGCTCATCGCTTTGAAAAGCAGGCGCGACAGGATAAGCTCAAAGTCCGCATCAAGTGCTGACTTGCTCACCTTTCTGGATCTTTTGCCGTTATATGAGCATAGCACATACATAAGGGCGTAATTATCAAAGCGCTTCAATCTAACAAACGCATGATCGCCTGCGGGTATCTCATCGCCGTAGACTATATCAAAAAGCGTTGCCGGGATAAACAGCTTCATTACGCCCTCAATTTCGTATTTATAATCGTTGCCGCTGAAAACTAATGTCATTTTATCTTCCGTCCGTTTTTTATTAAATCACAAGCCCTGCATAAAATGGTTGTACTTTCTCTCGGTATCAAGTGTTGTTGACTGCATATGACCCGGGTAGACCTTCAGATCTCCGCCGAGGTCATACAGCTTTTTCATTGAACGCTTCATAGCAGCAGGGTCGCCGTCGGGCAGATCTGTTCTTCCGCAGGAACGCGCAAACAGCGTATCTCCCGAAAACATTACATCGCCGCAGATAAAGCATACCGAACCGCTTGTGTGACCCGGTGTTTCCACAACGTCAAATTCAAGCTCGTCAAGAGTCAGCACATCATTCTCGGTGAACGTTATCACATCACCCGTATATTTTTTGTAGCCGCGAACCATAAAATGATTGACAAGCATCCCGTTCTCATCATAAAGCTTGCTTTTATCAAAGGCGCAGATATACACCTCACAGCCTGTTCTTTCAACAAGGTCAGCGACTGCACCGATATGGTCAAAATGCCCGTGTGTCAGAAAAATCTTTTTGAGCGTGAGCCCATACAGCTGTATCTGGTCGAGAATGAAATCCGCATCGGCAGGTGCATCTATAAGCACGGCATTATCCTGCGCACTTGCTACGATATAGCTGTTTGTATCGCAGATGCTCAGCGGTTTAAGGCAGTATAATCTCATATATCCTCCTTGAAAACGTCACTTACCGCTTCTTTCGACTGAAATGACATTTTTTATCTTTTTAAGCTTGTTTATCACGTTGTTGAGCTGTTCCATGCCCGCTATGCTCACTGTTATCGAAAGGATAGCGTTGCCGTTTTTAAGCTCTCGCGCAGTTGATTCGTAGATATAGATATTTATCATCGCGAGCGCCGAGGAAACATCAGCAAGCAGACCTATTCTGTCAACAGCGATTATATCGAGCGTACACTTGAAGTAGCCATGCTTTTTACCCGTGCCCTCATACTTGACAGACACCCACCTGCCCTTCATTTCGGGGTCGTCCTTCTGTGAGAGGTAATTTACACAGTCCTTTCTGTGAACAGACACACCGTGACCTTTGGTGATAAAGCCGATAATATCATCACCCGGCAGCGGATTACAGCACTGTGCAAACCTTACAACGCAGTCCTCAACGCCGTCAACTACAATGCCTGAGTAATTGCTGGTCTGTGATTTGATCTCCTTTTCGGGCGATTCAGCAACAGGCTTTTCGCCGTATTTCTTGTTGTATTCAAGTTTAAGCCTTGCGATAAGCTTTGAAAGCTGGACACCGCCGTATCCTATTGCCGCAAAGAAATCATCAAGGGTATCGCAGTTATGACGCTTCATATCCATTTTGAGGAACTCTTCAAGCTCATCCTCGGGAACGCGGATCATATTGCGGCGGAACTCACGTTCAAGCGCACTTCTTCCCTCGAAGATGTTCTCCTCACGTCTTTCACGCTTGAACCAAAGACGTATCTTTGATTTTGCTTCATTGGTCTTGCAGATATTCAGCCATGATCTGCTTGGGCCGTGGCCAGGGACGTTAGACGTAAGTATCTCGATGATCTCACCGGTCTTTATCTGGTAGTCATAAGAAACCATTTTCTTATCTACCTTTGCACCGCACATTTTATGACCGACCTCGGTGTGTATCGCATATGCAAAGTCGATAACAGTTGCGCCTACGGGAAGGGTTATCATATCGCCTTTTGGCGTAAAGGCAAACACATCCTCAGGGGCAAGGTCATTCTTTATGGCACGAACGATCTCCTCTACATCATCGGACTCCTGCTGGGACTCTATGATCTGTCTTATCCACGCAAGTCTGCGGTCGTCCTTGGTGTCGCCGCCTGCAACACCCTCTTTATACTTCCAGTGTGCAGCGATACCATACTCTGCGGTCTTGTGCATATCCCACGTTCTTATCTGCACCTCAAAGGGAACACCCTCTCTGCCGATGACCGTGGTATGCAAGGACTGGTACATATTCGCCTTTGGGGTAGATATATAGTCCTTGAATCTGTTTGGGATTGGTCTGAACATATCGTGAATGATACCAAGCACGTTATAGCACTCGGTGACTGTATTGACGATGATACGCAGAGCATAGCGGTCATAGATCTGGTCGATCTCCTTACCGTCGCGGTAGACCTTCTTATAAATTCCGTAATTTGACTTTACTCTGCCCTCGATGGCAGGCAGCGGGTGGATATCCTTTTCAAGACGCTCCTTTATCTTTTCCTTGAGATCCTCAACAAGCTGGTCGCGGCTTCCCTTGCGCAGATTCATCTGCTTTTCTATTTCGTTATACGCATAAGGGTCAAGGTACTTGAATGAAAGATCCTCAAGCTCGTCCTTGATAGAGCGTATTCCGAGCCTGTGAGCGATAGGTGCATAGATGTTCATAGTTTCATGTGCTATGTTGCGCCTTTTTTCGTCACGGCAGTAATTGAGGGTACGCATATTGTGGAGCCTGTCAGCGAGCTTGATAATTATAACTCGTATATCCTCACTCATTGCAAGCAGTATCTTTCGGATATTCTCTGCCTTCTGCTCGTCCTTGGTGAAGGTCTCGACCTTTTTCAGCTTTGTAACGCCGTTTACGAGCATAGCGACATCACTGCCAAACTTCTTTTGCAATATATCAAGTGTACAATCGGTATCCTCAACTACATCGTGAAGCAGAGCCGCACAGATAGTATCTGTATCCATACCAAGCTCCAGCAGGATATATGCCACTGCAAGCGGGTGAGTAATGTATGGCTCTCCCGATTCTCTTTTCTGACCGTCGTGATATTTGTTTGCAAGCTCGTATGCCGAAACGATCTTTGACAGGTCATACTGTTTTTCACCGCTTAATATCTTCTGTATCAGCACATCAACGGTTATTGATTTTTGTTCAGACATTTATCCTCACCTCACTTTACAGCATCTGTTTAAGTTTAACAAGGGTCTGTGATTGTTCAAGGTCAACTCTTGACTTGACCTCGCAGGCATTTACCTTGCCTGTTGCACAGCTGTACTCGACAAGTCCCTTATCTTTGAAAATATCTATACATATACGCAGTTTACAGTAATTCATACTGTCATCGTTAAGATTCATGAAAATATGATCGGCAGTGGTCGCCTTAACGCTGTTTATGTACTTATACACTTTTATAAGCTCATCGCGGGAGGGTATCATCTTCTGAATGTATGCACTCGGAAGCTTCTCTCCGCGCATAAGCTTTTCATAGCTCTGCTTTGCGGCAAAATATCTCTCCTGCCTAATACCGCTGATTCTGTAGTCTTTAACTACAATAGAAACAGACTCTGCCCCTCGGAAAACATTGAAATCAAGCTTTACTATCATATCAAGCTTATCGCCGACTTTAAAGCAGCATTTATCGGCAGCAAGCGAGAAAAACAGCGCCTGCCCCTTAAATCCGCCGTAATTAAAATCTATCCTTGTATGTTTGCCCTGCGAAAGCGGAGTTATGACAAGTACCTTTGCACCGAGAATGGCAAATGTCGGCACGCTGTTGCACTGACCAAACGGTTCAAGTGCTTTAAGACCTTTGACATTTTCAACCGTTATATCGCCCGGCATAAGCACCATATCCGCTTCTATTTCTTTGACGGGTGCCTTTTCAAAAGAGTCTGCATAGTCATATATCCTGCTGCAGAATGCACCGATATTCTCCTCTTTTAGAGAAAAGCCGCCTGCGCACTCGTGACCGCCGAATTTCTCACAAAGCTCTGCACATCTGCAAAGGCATTCAAACACATCAAAGCCGTGAACGCTTCTGGCAGAGCCTCTTGCATTTCCGTCATCATCAATGGAAATGATAAAGTTAGGCTTGCCGTAAAGGTCGAGTATCTTGGCTGAAACAATGCCAATAACTCCGGCGTGCCAGTTCTTCCCCCACAGCACAAGTGCGGAATGGTTGAGTGTCTGCGGATACTTATTGATATGCTCGATTATTTCGGCAATTATCTCGGATTCGGTCTGTTTGCGCTTGGTATTATGCTCAAAAAGCTTGCTGATATAGCCTTCGGCTTCATCGGGGTCTTCGCTGAGCAGCGCTTTTACAGCCGTAAGCGGAGTGTCAAATCTGCCTGATGCATTTATAACAGGTGCGATACGGAAAGATATATTCTCCGCATTGAGCTGTTCCCTTTCGAGCGAGGAAAGCTCAAAAAGCTTGCAAAGTGCGGGGTTTTCGGTATTCTTCAAATATTCAAGACCATGCTTGACGATAGTTCTGTTCTCGCCGTTGAGAGGGACTACATCGGCAACTGTACCGATAGCACAGATGTCAACATACTGCTCAAGCACTGCGTCATAATTTCCGTCATCAAGAGCTGCACAAAGCTTGAAAGCAACGCCGACACCGCACAGATCCTTATATGGTGACGGACAATCAGAGCGATGCGGATTGACTACCGCGACCGCTTCGGGCAAAACCTCTGGCACCTGGTGGTGATCGGTAATAACGAGCTGCATACCAAGCTCTTTGATCAGCTTCGCCTCTTCAACCGCCGATATTCCGTTATCAACAGTTATTATAAGCGAAGTACCTTTTTGTGCGATCTGCTCGATGGCTTGTGCGTTAAGTCCATACCCCTCTGAGCGCTCTGGGATATAATACATCACATTTGCGCCCATATTTTCAAGATAGTTATACAGCAGTGATGTCGAGGTTATACCGTCACAATCATAGTCGCCATAGATGCAGATAAGCTCATAGCTGTCGATCTTTTCATTGATTATCTCTACCGCCTTATCCATATCTTTGATAAGAAACGGGTCAGACAGCTCAGGCGGATCAAAAAAGTCTATTACCTGCTGAAAATCGGTGACTCCCCTTGAGGTCAGCACCTTGAGCGCAAGCTTATTTATATCGCACTTTGAGGCAAACTCTTCAACTAAGGTTTCATCACATTTACGTATCTTCCATTTTTTCATAAAAATAACTCTTCCCAATTTATATAATTTATCAGTTTATTATACCATAATATCATACATTTTTCAAGTGCAAACGGATATTTTTTGCAGTTTTGGGATATTGAAAGAAAAGTTCAAAAATGTTATGATAAGGTGTGAGAAAATCAGTATTTATATCGTGTAATAGACGAAGGGCAGCAAAGCCATGCGGAAAGGAGGACGTCAATGGATAACGGTGCAAGTAGCTACCGCCGTTTCCGTGAAGACGGCGATGAAAGCGGTCTTATCGAGATAATACGCGACTACAAGGACGGATTGATACTATATCTTGCAAGCATTGTCGGTGACGTACACACCGCGGAGGAGCTTGCTGAAGACACATTCGTGCTGCTGGGTACGAAAAAGCCGAAGGACAAGGGCAAAAGTTCGTTCAAGACGTGGCTTTACACTATCGGCAGAAATACGGCTATCGACTATCTGCGCAAGCGCGAGAGGCGTAAAGAGCTTCCGCTTGACACGGCTAAGGATATATCCGCCGACGAATGTGACCTTGAAAACGCGTATATACGAAAAGAACAAAAGATAATTATACATCGGAATCTGAGAAAGCTCAAGCCCGAATACAGACAGATAATATGGTTACAGTATTTTGAACAGCTCAGTATGAAAGAGGCGGCAATTATCATAAAAAAGAGTGTTCACGGCACAGAGGTTCTTGCGTCACGGGCTAGAAAAGCTCTCAAGGAACAGCTTAAAAAGGAGGGCATTGACAATGAAGGACTATAAACAGATGTCTGAAAGCGTTTTACAGCGCGTTCATGAATACGAAGAACAAAATGGAAGTACTCACGCAAAGGTGCGCTCTGTCGGCAAAATTTCGGCGATAGTTCTGCCTGTGCTTGCGCTGGCGGCGGTCGGGATATTCGCGTTGTCGGGCGGTTTTGGCGGAAACGGCCTAGAATCAGGCAGCAACGATAAAGTCGGTGGAAATGACCACATAGGACAATACAAATCAGACAGCTCTGATTCGGGCAACACGGGTGAAAAGAGGTCGGAAAGCTCATCGGAAACGGACAGTTCATCACAGGCAGCTGTTACAACGACATCAAATGCCGTAAGCAAAACGACCGAAAGCAAGTCAGGCGGAGAGATAGACCCAAATGAAAGATTCGGCGGTCAGACTATGATAGCGGCGATACCTAAAAACAACAGAACGCAGGTCATCGGCGAAAAGATTACCGATGAGGAGGCAAGGGATTATTTCAACAAGAATACGGCAAGTCTGCAAAGCTCACTTACAGCAAGCGGTGTAGAGTTAGCGGAAATATATTATGAAGCAGATTATGACGGCACTCAGGTCATTTGTGCAAAGGATTCACTGCTGATAAGAAAAGGCTACTGCCATGTCAGCTATGACGGAAACACAGACGAAAGCATGCCCGGACTGACTGTCAAGCAGAACTTTATGGACTTTCACGTTTACAATGCAGACAGGCTCGTGGCTATCGTAACGCTTGTCAAGGAAAACGGCTTGATATACGCATCTCCCGCATTCGGGGCACCTTGGTTTGATTCATTTGATAAGGATCTGAAAAAGTACGCAGGGCAGAAAGTACTTTTCCTTTACGCAGGCGCTATGGCATATGCTATCGCACCTGACGGCAAGGTTATACACCCGCAGGGCTATGAAAGCTCTGTGAGAGACTCGGGACTGGACAAGCTCCCCGACGCATATAACTGGTTTTACAACGAGCAGTGCGTATACAAACCATAGAAAAACATAACGGGAAGCCATATGACTTTCCGTTTTCTTATTGTTCTGTTCCCTGCAAGCCGATCTCGGCGGCGTGCGGTCTCATACCGTCAATGCATATCTGTGCAACTTCGGAAACTTCCATTCCAAGAAGCTCACAGCCCTTTTTGATGACCTCGCGGTTGCATTTGGCGGCGAATTTCTTATCCTTGAACTTTTTCATAAAGCTCTTCAACTCCAGGTCTGCTATGCCGTTGGGACGCATACGCGCACAAGCCTGTATGATACCTGTCAGCTCGTCGACAGTATAAAGGCTCTTTTCCATATCCGTCTCGGGCTTGACATCGGTGCATATCTCCCAGCCGTGTGAAAGTATCGCCCTTACGTCCTCAGGGTCAACTCCAAGCGCAAGCAATTCTTTCTCGGTATGCTTAAGATGCTCGTCGGGGTGCTTTTCATAATCAAAATCGTGCAGGTAACCAACAGCCTGCCAATGCTCCTCGTCAGCACCAAAATGCTTTGCCATCGCTCCCATTGCATAACAGACGTTAAGAGAATGGATTATAAGGTGCTCCTGCGTAACTGCATCTTTGTTAAGCTCCTTTGCCCTTTCAAGTGTAAGCTTCATAGTTATTCCTCCTTTTTATGCAGTAAGACCTCTTTTACACAAATCGGCAAAAGAGGTCTGTTTTAAATAGCGTCCTCGGCGGGATTCGAACCCACGACCTTTCGCTTAGGAGGCGAACGCTCTATCCTGCTGAGCTACGAAGACATTCAACTTGTTTATTATATCACATTACTTTTTGAAATGCAAGTGTTTTTTTATCATTTAGCAAAATTACTAAAAACAGCGTTATTTCAGCAAAACCTACAAAAACAGGTTGGAGTTTTCGACATTTGTATTGAAAATTAGTGTTGAAATATGATCATATTTCTGCTATAATATATAGGATAGTGTAGTATTGAGGAGAATAGGAATGAAAAATATACTGAATAAAATAGATCTTCTGAATAATAAAAAAGCAAAGCTTAACGCGGTTCTTGCGGTGATGGCATTTCTTATGATGCTGTGCCTTAAAACTGCGCTGACTATGCGCACAGCTAACTGGTACGCACCAACGATAATCGGCGGCTGCGGTCTTACGGGAATACTTATGTTCCTTGTTTACAGGAAAAATTCTTCACGCATCAGCAAAAGCGGCATTTTTATAGTCGCTATGGAGATAATAATCGGTTTCTCGTTCCTGCTGAACGGACTTGCGATGAGTGTAAAGTCGTATTGCTTTATAGGTGCTGTGTTTATGGTACTGCTGCCTTTGATGCACTTTTTCTTTGCGACACACGACCAGGAAAAGCTTATGCAGCGTTTCTGTATGACGCTCGCACTTTCATACATAATAATGCTGGTTGTAAATATGTTCAGAGGCCCTGTGCTTGTCAAGTTCCAGTACGGCGCTATAATGGGCAACAGCAACCTGCTCGGAAATTACCTTATTGCGCTGATACCTGCACTTGTTTATCTGCTGTTAAAGAAAAAGGATACATCTTTCAAAAACAAGGCAATATGCTGGGGTCTGCTTGTAAGTGCTGTTACTATGCTTGTTTTTACAAGCTCCCGAACCTCTGTCATCGCGCTGTTTTTTGCGATAGGATATCTGCTCGTAACAGCGTTTATCAGCCGCGGCAAAGGCAAAAAGCGTGAATTCAAAAAGCAGCACGTCATTACTGTGATAATTATAGCGGTAACTGTTCCGTTTATTATGTTCTTTATGCTTTCGACAGTAAGAAAAGAGCTTATAATTCTTGAAAAGAAACTGTTTACAAGCAATTCAAAAACTGCCTCTAAAGACGATGATGAGCTTGAAACCGATTTTAATCTCGATTATTATATCAAAGGTCTTGACGGCGAGGGTGAGGACAACTTCACTTCGGGCAGGATAATAATCTGGAAAGACTTTACCAAGAACCTCAGCATAATGGGTCACGAAAGCGAGTACCGTGAGATCAAAGAGGAAACAAGAACTTACGAACACGCCAATGCTCACAACGTTTATTTGCAGGTTGGGTACAGTGCAGGAATAGCTGCGGGCGCTGCTTACCTTATGGCAGTTGTATTTATCGGCGTGAAAGCTCTTATCCTGTTTGCACGAAGCGTTGCAAAGAAGAAAAAGTACGATCTTGAATTGCTCTTGAGTTTCAGCTTTTTCATAGGATTTGCAGTTTTCTCGCTGACTGCCGACGGATATATGATCTTTAATTACTTCCCTGCCACGCTTTTCTGGTTTACTGCACATAATTATATGTATAAGGACAAGCAGGAGAAAGAAACAATAGAAACCGAATAATGCAGACCGAGTCAAGAAACAACTGTTATATGATAGCTCTGAAACTTTGCAAATGCACTGTTTCAGAGCTTTTTTATATGCTTTTTCCAATCGTATGCCAATAATAAGCTAAAAAAATTGACAAGCATTTGTGAAAAGAATTGACAATATGCCAATTCTATGATAATATGTATTAAAAAAATAAATAGGGAGGATCTTTATGAAAAGAATCAAAACAAAAGCATTTTCATTTATCACGGCATTTCTAATGGTATTTACGCTTGTTTCGCTGATACCAGAAGGAACGCTTACAGCAAGTGCTGCAACAACATACGATCTGGCATTGTTTGGAGTTAAGGTAACGAGCGACAACGCGGCGGATATACTTGGTGACGGCGCAGCAAGCTACGATGCGGGCAGCAATACCCTTACTATCAAAAAGGACATCACCAAAACAGATTATATCCTGAAGAACGAGATCAAAGGTCTGACAATAAAGACCACAAAAGCACTTACCCTTAAAAGCACTAACAAACCGGGATTTTGGCTGACTAAAGATACAACAATAAAAACAAACGGAAAGCTGACTATCAAGGTCGCCAGCAGCTGTTATGCCATATTCTGTTCTATCACTGACAGTAACAATCCTGTTATCACCATAAAGGATTCTGACATTGAGATCAACACCTCAACAGGTATAAACGGCTACAATAACAATTCCACACTCAATATCATAAATTCACATATCATCATAGATTCACATATCCAAATGAAAACATCCGATACCAGCAACGGTGCGATAATCCGTTTCAATAAAGGTGTATTTCTTACCAACTGCTTTGTAAAAACACCTGCAGATGCAGTGTTAGAATGCGGCGGTCTGTATGCTGCAAACAGCGCAACAACAGAACCGGTGAAAAATGTCGAGATATGCAGGGGCAGACTTGCAGGACAGAACAGATATTCAACTGCGACGGCAATATCCGAGGCTAGCTTTGAAAAGACGTCAAACGTTTTACTTGCAAGCGGCGCAAGCTATGCAGATGCACTTGCAGGCGTAGTGCTTGCGAAAAAAATCGAAGCGCCTATACTTCTTACCGCCAAAGACACGCTTTCTGCTGAAACGCTTGCAGAAATAAACAGGCTCGGCGCAAAGAACGTCACTATTCTCGGCGGCGAAAGTGCTGTCAGCAAAGCTGTTGAAAAAACACTTACCGATAAAGGCTGCAAAGTGGAAAGGATACAAGGTAATACTCGATACGGCACGGCGGCTGACATAGCAAATAGTGTCTCGTCCGACCCGACTGTACTGTTCTTTGTTTACGGACTTGATTATGCGGATGCTCTATCTGTAAGCCCTGTTGCTTCGATCATGGGCGCGCCGATAATCTATCTGACTAAAGACGGCAATATAGAGGCTGAAACCGCCAGATACCTTGCTGCACTGAAAAAGAAAGGCTGCGTAAAGACAGCATATGTTATCGGCGGCGAGAATGCTGTCTCAAAAGCTATGATGCAAAAGGCGGGCAGTGCGCTCGGACTTACTGTTGATAAACAGATGATCAGGATCTCAGGCGCTAACAGATACTCGACCTGCACAAAAGTGAACAGCACATTTGCAAATATTGTTAAGAAAGATATGATATGCATAGCAACAGGTCTTGACTTCCCTGATGCGCTCGCAGGAGGAGTTTTGGCATCACTTCACGCCGCACCGCTTTTCCTTGTAAACGGCAAGGCTTCACCAAGTCTTTCCAAAGAGCAGAAAGAGTATCTTTCAGCTAAACATCCAAACAGTATGGCGATATTCGGCGGCACGGGAGTTGTTCCTGATAGTACAGTCGGCGAGATCAACGCCGCTTCAAAGAAATAACATCACAAAAGCCCTCGGTAACGGGGGCTTTATCATTTGGGGCTATGTTAATGACATATTCGATATTACGAAGATGTGTCTGCGCAAAGAAGTAAGGCATAACTAACCAAAAATTCATCTTTTATTATTGACATTGAAAGGTTTTTATATTATAATAATATATGTGCGAAAATTTCACCCTGCAAGGTGCGGGGAAAACATAATCACATAAATTATTTTAAACAGGAGGAAAATAAAATGGCAAATCTTGATCTTACAAAGTATGGTATCACCGGTTCTGTTGAGATCGTACGCAACCCTTCCTACGAGGAACTCTTCAAAGAAGAGACAAAGGCTGATCTTGAGGGATTTGAGGTCGGAAAAGAAACAGAGCTCGGCGCTGTAAACGTTATGACAGGTATCTACACAGGACGTTCTCCTAAAGACAAGTTCATCGTAATGGACGAGAACTCAAAGGACACGATCTGGTGGACAAGCGACGAGTACAAGAATGACAACCACGCTGCTTCCAAGGAGACATGGGAAGCTGTCAAGAAGATCGCTGTTGAAGAGCTTTGCAACAAGAGACTTTTTGTTGTTGATGCTTTCTGCGGTGCTAACAAGGACACAAGAATGGCTGTTCGTTTCATCGTTGAGGTAGCTTGGCAGGCACACTTTATCGAGAATATGTTCATCAAGCCAACTGCTGAAGAGCTTGAGAACTTTGAGCCTGATTTCGTAGTTTACAATGCTTCAAAGGCAAAGGTAGAGAACTACAAGGAGCTTGGTCTTAACTCTGAAACAGCTGTTGTATTCAACATCACAAGCCGTGAGCAGGTGATCATCAACACATGGTACGGCGGAGAGATGAAGAAGGGTATGTTCTCAATGATGAACTACTATCTGCCTCTCAAGGGCATCGCTGCTATGCACTGCTCTGCTAACACAGATATGAACGGTGAGCATACTGCTATATTCTTCGGTCTTTCAGGTACAGGTAAGACCACACTTTCTACCGATCCTAAGAGACTGCTTATCGGTGACGACGAGCACGGCTGGGACGACAGCGGTGTATTCAACTTCGAGGGCGGCTGCTATGCAAAGGTTATCAACCTTGACAAAGACTCCGAGCCTGACATCTACAACGCTATCAAGAGAAATGCTCTGCTTGAGAACGTAACAGTTGATGCTAACGGCAAGATTGACTTCAACGACAAGTCCGTAACAGAGAACACCCGTGTTTCCTATCCTATCGACCACATTGAGAAGATAGTTAAGCCTATCTCTCACGGTCCTGCTGCTGATAACGTTATTTTCCTTTCAGCTGACGCATTCGGCGTACTTCCTCCTGTTTCTATACTCACACCTGAGCAGACCAAGTACTACTTCCTCTCAGGCTTTACTGCAAAGCTCGCAGGTACAGAGCGCGGTATCACCGAGCCTACACCTACATTCTCCGCTTGCTTCGGTCAGGCATTCCTCGAGCTGCATCCTACAAAGTATGCAGAAGAGCTCGTTAAGAGAATGGAAAAGAGCGGCGCTAAGGCTTACCTGGTAAACACAGGCTGGAACGGCACAGGCAAGAGAATATCCATCAAGGATACCCGTGGAATCATTGACGCTATCCTCAGCGGCGATGTTCTCAAGGCTCCAACAAAGAAGATCCCTTACTTTGATTTTGAAGTTCCTACCGAGCTGCCGGGCGTTGACTCCGGTATCCTTGATCCGAGAGATACATACGCAAGCGCTTCAGAGTGGGAAGAGAAGGCAAAGGATCTTGCTTCAAGATTCATCAAGAACTTCTCCAAGTACGAGGGCAACGAGGCCGGCAAGGCACTTGTTCCTGCAGGTCCGCAGCTTTGATAGCAGATCTGCTGTTTGCAATACCGGACTTAATGTAAAAGGTTTAGCGATCTTTAATATGCAGTTTATCCCGGAAGGTGTCATATCCTTCCGGGATTTTTTTGCAGCTGAACATAGCTTGCAGCGGCTATCACCTCTTAAAAAAGTCTTAATACCCTTAAAAAAGCCATAAACACGTTGACTGCGCAATACTAATGATGTAAAATTGTATTTGAAGAAATGCGTTCTGATGAGCTTTCATCGGACGGGAAAGAAATATAAAAAATCACAGAACAAACAAGGAGGACAATTGAATGAAGGGAACAAAAAAGCGCCTGCTGTCTATGGCGCTGGCTGCGTGTATGACATTAGGAACAGCAGCGGCATTCAACAAAGCTAATGCATTGGAGCCAAACGTCAATCAAGGCAACGGTTTCAGATACTCCATAAAAGATGACGGCACAGTTTCGGTGTTTTATTTTACAATGAGAGCAGAGATAATTTCAATACCGGAAAAAGTCGATGGAAAACCTGTTACTTCTGTCGGTAGTTTCGGAAGTACTTCGGAAGCAAAAAGAATATGCCTGCCGTCAAGTATAAAAACTATAGAAGACGGAGCTTTCCAAGGTATTGAAAATCTCAGCGAAATCGTAATGAACAATGGTCTTGAAAGTATAGGCAGAGATGCATTTGATAATTGCAGCAGCCTTAAAAGCATAAAAATCCCTGCAAGTGTCAGAAACATACACAGCTATGCATTCCATTATTCAAGTATTGAAAACATAAACGTTGATAAAAACAACAAGACATATTCTTCTATCGACGGTATGCTTTACACAAAGGACGGCAGCAAGCTTCTTGCCTGCCCCGGCGGAAAGAAAGAGGCAGTGGTCACGCAGGGGACAAAAGAGATCGCTGCTAGCGCTTTTGATCTCGGGACGCAGCGTGTCATACTCCCACACGGCTTGCAAAAAACATCGGGAATGAAAGGCCTTGATTATTATGCTGCGTTTGTAGTGCCAAGTACGGTAAAGGAAGATACATACAATATGTCGATGTACGGCTATTGCGACACTTTCGGCGAGGTCGTTAAGCCATACAACAATGTATTTTGCTATAAGGGATCACCTGCGGCTAAAGAAGCAGACAAGCGCGGATACAAATATATCCCTGTTGACAGACTAAACGGCAGCAACAGATATATGACCGCTGCGGTTATTTCGCAGAACCTGGATACAAACTCGGATACTGTTATACTGGCAAGCGGCGAGGGTTACGCAGACGCACTTGCAGGCGTACCGCTGGCAAGCTATAAAAATGCTCCGATCCTTCTCACACCTAAGAATACACTTAGCAAGGACACTCTTGCAGAGATAGATCGCAGGAAGACGAAAGAGGTCATTATTCTCGGCGGAGAGGGAGCTGTCAGCAAAAATGTTGAGTTGGAACTATCCAAGCGTGGTATAAAGACTAAACGAATTGCAGGTAAAACTCGCTACGACACAGCATTGAGCATTGCGCAGAATATCACAGACAAACCGCAGGAGATATTCTTCACATATGCCAATGACTTTGCAGATGCACTGTCGGCAAGCTCTGTGGCAGCAGCAAAAAATGCACCGATAATATATCTAAGCAAAAACGGTGATCCGGATAAGGATACTGCTGCTTATCTCACAAATATCAAAGGCAGCGTCAAAAAGGCATATGTGATCGGGGGAAGCGGTGTTATCAGCGACAATATAATGAAAAAAGCATCAGCGCTCTTAGGACTTAAAACGCACGAAACTGTTGAGCGCATCTGGGGACAGAACAGATACGAGACCTGCATTGCGATCAACGAAAGATTCTCCTCGCTGCTGACGGGCAGGAGCATATATGTATCAACGGGTAAGAATTACCCCGATGCGCTTGCAGGAGGAGTTCTTGCCGCACATAACAGATCGGCGATGCTGCTTTGTGATGGCCGACTCAGCAATAGTCAGACGAATATGCTCAAAAAAATGCACGGATACACTCTTACCGCATTTGGCGGTTTCGGAGCCGTCAGCGATGAGCTTTTCCAGAGGGTGTGCCTTGCGACCGCAGAACCTCCAAGGACAAATCTATACTAATACTATTAAACATAAAAAACAGCTCTGTCACCCAAACAGAGCTGCTTTTTATTGTATAATGTGCATTTGAAGAAAGTTCAGAAAACGCAGATTTGTTCTTTCAGGATCTACCGTCGCTGCGCAGGCAGCTAAAGATGCAAATGTCGATAAGCTCTCCGCGGCAGCGTTCGTAGCTGCGCAGAGTTCCCTCTTTGGAAAACCCAAGCTTTTCAAGAGTTTTTTGCGAAGCTATGTTTGGCGGCTCGACAAATGCCTCTATCCTGTTGATATTGCACTCCCTGAATATATATGCTACGGCAGCTTGCAGAGCCTCGGTCATATATCCCTTGCCCTGATATGAACTGTTCAGTTCATAACCAAGTTCTGCTTTAAGTGCGTCTTCATTAAAGGCAAAAAAGCCGCAGGTGCCGATAAGCTTGCCGTCGTCCTTATGCTCTATCCCCCAGCGCAGCATTGTCTTTTGTTCAAAGCCTTTGATGAAGGACTCGACCTGTTCTTTGGCGCGCTCAAGCGTTTCAAACGGCATAAGGTCATAGTATTTCATCACCTGCCTGTCAGAAAATATCTCGAATATATCCTGCGCATCTGCTCTGACGATCGGTCTCAATACCAGGCGATCGGTGGTTATCATTATATTTTTTTCAAATACATCCTTTAGCATATCAGCCCTCCTGTTGAGTACACAGTGCAGCTATCTCTTTTTCAAGCACGCGGTAGAAAAGCGCAGCAAGGTAGCCGTCTGCTGATGCGTGATTGAGCCGTATCGCAACAGGCATCATAAGTCTGCCGTTTTCTTCACGGAATTTGCCCCAGTTAACTATCGGATTGAAATACAGATAGCCATCGGGAAGCTCGACTGTCATTGAATCAAACGACAGCCAGGGCAGGCTCGATGCATCGAACCAGTTTGGGTGTGCGGCATCGTCAAGACCGTACTCACGGGTAGCCTTGCCTTTTTCAAGGTCGGCTTTTGCTGCATCATAAAAGGTTTTATAGTCATCAAAAAACTCGCTGTAAACGACAGTTATAGTTTCGGTGTCCTCGTGAAAAACATACTGACGCGGGTTTATCTTATCATACAGACGCATCTGCTGTGTCTGATAGTCCCAGAAAAAGCGGTAATCATCACGCGAGTTCAGCACCTTTGAAAGGACATAAAGAAAGTTAAGGTAAAAGCTTGTCCCTGTGCGCTTGGAAAAGGCTTTGAGATCAGTGACATCTACTCTCGCTGTAACTGCAAAGGAGCATTTACAGTCCGATGAGAAATGCCTGAATATATCCTTGCGGTAGTATTTGTTCATATCTATTATTTTATAATTCATTTAATTCTCCCCTCTCTGATAATAAAGATAGCATATGCAGGCATTGTATGTATAACGAAAACTGTGAACAGATGTTAAATTTCCGTAAACAAAATTGAAAAAACTTTTACATTTCAAAATAACGTGTTATAATGTAATCAGCAAGAAAATGTGCGGGAGGTGACAAGTATGCAAAAACTTATGGGTAATGCTGTATATGGCGGTATCGGCAGAGGCGTTCTGAAATTCTTCCACCGCGATGAAGTTGCTATCAGCAAGGCAAGAGTCGTTGACACTCTGCGCGAACTGAGGCGATTTGCCTACGCGCGAAACGAGGTCGTTGAAGAGCTTAAAAACCTCTATACACAGGCTGTTGAGGAGGTCGGCGAGGACGAAGCGCAGATCTTCCAGATACATCAGATGATAATTGATGACAATCAATACGTTACCTCGATGGAGAGGCTGATACTTAACGATCATTGTAATGCGGAATACGCTGTTGTCAGAACTGTCAAGCTGTTCAGCAAGATGATGGGAGATATGAGCAGCGAGTCCGAGTATATCAGCGAGCGTATCGCCGACATCAGAGATGTATCGGCAAGGCTTTTGCGTCACATTCAGAACCGTGACGAAAAGGTATTCAAGCTTGATGAGATGTCGATCGTCTGCGCAGATGACTTTTTGCCAAGCGAAACGATCATGCTTGACAAATCAAAGGTCGCAGCGATATGCACATCATATGGTTCTGCAAACTCTCACACTGCTATACTTGCAAGGACAAGAGGCATCCCGTGCGTTATCGGCATAGGCGATGATCTGAAGGAAAGCCTTGAAGGCAAATACTGTATCGTTGACAGCTACAGCGGCATAATGTACATCGAGCCTGACAATGAGACTGCCAAGCTGCTTGACCACAAGGAAGCGGTCGAAGGCAGGAAGCGTGAGCTGCTGACACGTCTGCGCGGCAGAAAGAACATAACCCGTGACGGAAGAGAGATACAGGTGCTGGCAAACATTTGCGATCTTACGGATATTGAAAGTGCCAAGACAAATGACTGCGGCGGTATCGGGCTGCTGCGAAGCGAGTATCTTTACAATGGAAAAGAGGACTTCCCCGATGAAGAGATCCAGTTTTACAACTATCGCCGTGTGCTGACTGAAATGCAGGGCAAGCCTGTTGTAATAAGAACTATGGACATCGGTGCAGACAGCGAACTTGAATACTTCGGTCTTGAAAGTGAGAAAAACCCCGCACTGGGATTTCGCTCAATAAGAGTGTGCCTGTCACGGCCCGAGATCTTCAAGACACAGTTAAGGGCGCTTTACAGGGCCTCGGTGTATGGCGATCTGCGCATACTCTTCCCGCTTATCATAGATGTCGAGGAGATCGTCAGGATAAAAGAGATTATCAACGAGGTCAAGGCGGAACTTATTCGTGACGGAAAATCGTTCAAGGACAATATCCCTCTGGGTATACTTGTTGAAACGCCCGCAGCGGTAATGCTCAGTGACCTTTTAGCCGAACAGGTGGATTTCTTTGCGATAGGCACCAACGATCTTGAACAGTTCTCAAATGCGATCTATCGTCATAATCCGAACTTTGAAAAGGTCTGCCCTGCCGATCACATATCGGTGCTGCGTATGATAAAAATGGTTTGCGATAACGCACACGCTCACGGGATAAAGGCTTATATCTGCGGCGAATTCGGTGCTGATCTGAACTTTACAGAGGTCTTTCTGGATCTGCACATTGATGGCTTGTCGGTATCGCCGACGAACATTCTGCAAGTAAGAAAAACTATCAGAAGTCTGAATCTAAGTGACAGGCGACAGGTGCGACAGAACATTCAGAAATTCCTGAAATGCTGACAAAAACGGCTGCTGCAAAACAAATGCAACAGCCGTGTTTTTATTCCTGCATATATTTAAGATATAGCTCGTACAGCTCGGGGCAGACCTTTTTGAGTCTGACAGGTCTTAGATCCGGAGTTGTAAAGCAATGGGATGTTTTTGCAGTAAGCGAAAGGGTACCCTGTGTTGCGTTCCTGACTTCATACTCAAGTGCAAATTTACAGCCGTTGAATTCTGTAAGCCTGCACTCGACCTCAAATGTATCTCCAAACCTTACAGGGTATTTATAATGAGTTTCTACCGACAACACAGGCACGACTATCCCCATAGCCTCAAGCTTTGCAAACGGGAAACCCATCTGATCCATCATATAGACTCTTGCCTCTTCAAGCCAGCAAACATAATTTGAATGATGTACTATATCCATACGGTCTGTTTCGTAATAAAAGGCATTTCTCGAATAAACTATCGCCATATCAGCACTCCCCTTTTTGATGATCTATATTGATACGATAACACAATTATTGCGCTTTGTCAAGGAAACAGAAATAAATTGCAAAAAGGGGTTGATTTTTTATTGCAAGTGTGCTATAATATTAAGGTCATAATGCAGATGTACCCAAGTGGCTGAAGGGTCCGCACTCGAAATGCGGTAGGACGGCAATACCGTCGCGAGAGTTCAAATCTCTCCATCTGCGCTTGCA
>CADAEJ010000002.1 GCA_902786965.1 uncultured Ruminococcus sp.
TGCAGGCTGAAATCTATCTTTTTCTTTTCGCCCTCCTGCTGCGGCTGCTCGTCTGTCTGCGCATTATCCTGCGCCTGCGAAAGCTTTTGTCTGAACTCGTCCCCTATATTATCGGTCTGTACAAGTTCATCGGGAATATTATCATTCAGCGTTTTGCCGCTGTCATTGGGTGCTGTCATAGTTTCCTCCTCTGTCTGCTCTGTCAAAACAAATGTATCCTCTGCCGCGATAGCTGTTTCAGGCTCGCTCGGCACTGTGGTCTGCGTTTGCTGCGGTTCCTGCTCTATCGGCTCGGGCTGAACTGTTTCCTGCGGCTTCGGCTCGGGCTTTGGCTTTGCCGTGGGCATAGGGTGCGGCTGATGGTCGATAAGCTCTTCAAGCGGCTTTGAAAGTATCTCGTCAAGGTCAAATGTCAGTATATCGCCAAGCTCGTCGGTCTCTGCGATAAGCTTTTGTATGTTGACCGTTTCACCCTTTTTATCGGACGTTATCGCCTCAAGCTCCTGCTTGGTTATATATGGCTTTATGCCGATTATCGAGATATTATCCTGACTGCCGTTATCTGCCGCGAGCTGCGCGATAGCTTCAAGCTTCTGCCCTATCGGCAGGTCAAGTCCCATACCGATCTCAAGCTGCTGCTCGCTTACGAAATCCGAGATGCCGTCAGAAACGATAAGTATCATATCGTCAGGCTCTTTGCCAAAGCGTGTAACAAGCTGTACGACCTCTATCTCGGGGTCGTTTGAAAGACTGCCTATCGAAGATACGATAGCATTTTGCAGCTTTGGGTCGATATGCTTTTCCTCGCCCTCGCTGCCGTGTTCATAAACGAACTGCCTGTACGACTGGTCGGTGGATATCTGTCTTATCGCTGCGTTGACGTATCTGTACATACGGCTGTCACCGACATTTATGCACACAGCCTCGCCGTTTTCGTCAACAGCGAGCGCACAAAGAGTCGTCTGCATATTCAGCGTACCCTCACCGATGACACCGCTTTTCTTGACCTTGCGGTGAATATCATTGACAACGCCTTTGATATCAACATCAGAACGGTACTGTACCTTTGCAAGCTCTTCAAGACAGGTCTGTGCGGCAAGCTCGCCTGCCTTTTCGCCGCCCACGCCGTCACAAACTGCGGTAATGAACGGTGCTGAAACGATAGAATAGCGGCTGCCGTCGCTTTTTATCCTGCCGTCTATAAGTATCCTGTCCTCGTTTTCGCCGCGTACAGCGCCCTTTGAGGTATACCCATAGATATAATAATTCACCGTTCACACCCCCATTCATACATCATAATGATAACATATTTTAATACCCTTGTCAATTTAAACGCTTGCATTTGCGCGCCGAAATATGTATAATATTTTTGGGCAGATTTCACACAAGGGAGAGTTGAAAAAATGGCACAAAGGATCAAGGGAGTCATATTCGATATGGACGGTCTTATGCTTGACACCGAGAAGCTGCTGACGCGCTTTTGGTGTGAGGCTGCGGCATTTTACGGCTTTGATATGCAAAGGCAGCAGGTTCTTGGTATACGCTCGCTTGCGGCAAAATACGCACAGGTGCATCTCAAGGGCATTTTCGGTGAGGATTTTGATTATTACGCTGTGCGTGCAAAGCGGATAGAGCTGATGAACGCTTACATCGCAAAAAACGGCATAGAGAAAAAGCAGGGGCTTGATGAACTGCTTGAAAGCCTTTCACAGCGCGGGTTAAAGCTTGCTGTTGCGACTGCGACAGACAGGCAGAGAACGGATATGTACCTTACCAAAGCGGGAGTGCTGCACTATTTTGATGCACTCGTAACAGGTGACACGATAGCAAACGGCAAGCCAAAGCCCGATATCTACATCGCCGCGGCA
Source organism: uncultured Ruminococcus sp. (assembly GCA_902786965.1). Lineage (GTDB taxonomy): Bacteria > Bacillota > Clostridia > Oscillospirales > Ruminococcaceae > Hominimerdicola. The sequence goes on from CADAEJ010000002.1 coordinate 1,869, forward strand.
AAGGCGCTCGGGCTGCCCTGTGAACAATGCCTTGCGATTGAGGACTCCCCTAACGGCATAAGGTCTGCATATGACGCACACTGCAAGGCTGTTATGATACCCGATCTTTCGCTGCCCGATGAACAGACAAAGCCGCTGCTTTACGCGTGTTACAGCTCGCTTTCAGAGCTTGAAAAGGATATTGATGTACTGCTGTGACGTACAAATGCACTTAATTCAGCTACAATCTGTTCGCCCTGCGTGAACAAGCGTATTTCACAAACGAACAGATAAAAATTCATATATATTTGTCAAAATGCACATTGACGAGAAAAGCAAAGTTTTGTATACTATTATTTGTACTGTTAACGAGTATCAATACTAATGTAAATGAGGTTTTAGTTATGACAAAAGTTGTTAAATTCGGCGGAAGCTCGCTGGCAAGCGCAAAGCAGTTTGAAAAGGTAAAGGCTATCATCACTGCTGAAAGCTCAAGAAGATATGTTGTACCCAGCGCACCGGGCAAGAGAGATTCTGCCGACACCAAGGTAACCGATATGCTCTACGGCTGCTATGACCTTGCAGCAAAGGGTAAGGACTTCAAAAAGGCTTTTGACAAGATAAAGGAAAGATACAACGGCATCATCAAGGAGCTTGGTCTTGACCTTTCTCTCGAAAAGGAATTTGAGGTCATCAATGCTTGCTTTATCGGCAAGGCAGGCCGTGACTATGCCGCATCAAGAGGCGAATACCTCAACGGCATCGTGCTTGCGAACTACCTCGGCTACAACTTTATAGATGCTGCTGACGTTATTTTCTTTGACGAGCAGGGACACTTTGATTCAAAAAAGACAAACAAGGCGCTCAGAGCAAAGCTCGAAGGGCTTGACAATGCAGTTATCCCGGGTTTTTACGGCTCTATGCCTAACGACACTATAAAGACATTCTCAAGAGGCGGCTCGGACATAACAGGCTCTATCGTTGCAGCTGCTGTAGGCGCTGACCTGTACGAGAACTGGACAGACGTTTCGGGATTCCTCTTTGCTGACCCGCGCGTTATCAAGGACCCTCAGACGATAAAGATAATCACCTACAAGGAGCTTCGCGAGCTTTCATACATGGGCGCAACGGTTCTGCACGAGGACGCTATCTTCCCTGTAAGAAAAGCAGGTATCCCTATCAATATCAAGAACACCAACGCTCCGGAGGACAACGGCACATTTATCGTAGAGTCCACCTCACAGAAGCCGCAGTTCACTATCACGGGCATCGCAGGCAAAAAGGGCTTTACCGCTATCAATATCGAAAAGGATATGATGAATGCCGAGATCGGCTTCGGCAGACGTGTGCTTGAGGTGTTTGAAAAGAACGGTATCTGCTTTGAGCATATGCCCTCGGGTATCGACACGATGTCTATCGTTGTTCACCAGCAGGAGTTCGCACCGAAGGAGCAGGAGATACTCGCAGGTATCCACCGCAACTGCAAGCCGGATGTTATCGACATTGAAACAGACCTTGCACTTATCGCAGTCGTTGGACGCGCGATGAAGTCTAACAGAGGTACGGCAGGAAGGATATTCTCCGCACTTGCACACGCAAGGGTAAACGTAAAGATGATAGACCAGGGCTCAAGTGAGCTCAATATCATCATCGGCGTTAGCGAGAACGACTTTGAAAAGGCTATGCAGGCAATTTACAGCATATTTGTTGATACACAGCTTGAAAAGTAATTGATAAAAAGATACTCCGCAGGGAAATGATCTCTGCGGAGTTTTTTTGTTTGCTAAAAAAATAGGCTCCCGTCAAACGAGAGCCAAGAGCTGATAACCGGATTTGAACCGGTGACCTCATCCTTACCAAGGATGTGCTCTACCAACTGAGCTATATCAGCACGCTGCACTATCTGCAACAGTTATATATTATACACTATCACACCGATTTTGTCAAGTATTTATCAGATAATTTTATTTATTTTTTTATCACGGTGAAATGTTAACAAATAGCAGTGAAAAACATATTGACACAAGTGCGCTGTAATGCTAAACTTAATATGTATAGATGTACAACTATATAGGCAGAAAGGGGTATAGCCAATGAAAAAGAAATTGTTAAGCCTGCTCACAAGTCTTATGCTTGCCTGCTCTCTTGCAGCTTTTATGCCGCAGCAATACAGCGCCGCTGCTCTTGAAAGCACACAAACTCAGACTGTGGTGCAGCAAAAGGAGCATAAGGTCAAAGGTGTGGTCGTTGCACAAGAAGATGGTATCAAGTACGTAAAGCTTGATAACAGCATCGGAAAGACCTGCAGCGATTTTTCTGCGGATACGGGCATCAATGCTACGCCGTCATCATCATTCGCCGCGCTTACAGGCAGCAAATACGGCTACACGGAGCTTGGCAAGTATTCAAGCGGGTCAAAGAGGCAGTCGTTCTACAATGCGGTCTACAACATCTGTCTGAGCTTTTGGAATCAGACGATAGACAATACCACAGAGGATTATGATAATTACTACATTATCAAATCGGTCAACTTCTCTAATTACGGACTGAGCTTGAATGAAGCATTGCAGACATATAATGTACTAAGGCACGATAATCCGTCATTCTACTTTTTAGCTACCCGCATGATAGCATATTCGGACGATTACATCGCTATACTTATGCCAAAGGAGTATAACGGAAAATCCACCAGGGCAAGTATGCAGAATACCATTATCAAATATGCAGATAACCTGCGCGCAAAGATAAAGGATAATTACACCAACTATTACAAGGCTCTTGTGCTTAACAACACACTTGTAAACGATCTTGAATACGCGCATGACAGCAGCGGAAATGTTCTTGAAGCAGAATGGGCGCACAACGTTTACGGCGCTGCATACTACAAAAGATGCGTGTGCGAGGGCTATGCAAAGACCTTCCAGATGGTAATGAATATGTCAAACGTTGAAAACGTCTACGTTATCGGATTAGGTCAGGGAGTCGGACACGCATGGAATATGGTCAAGCTGGATAACGGCAGCTACTATTGCTATGACTCGACCTGGAACGACACCGCACGCACTAAAGAATTCATTGCAAGGGGAACTACCTTCTTCAACCGCGAGCATACGCCGTACGACACCACAGCAAAGAGTATCAGATTTATGTACAATATCCCGAGCGTACCTGCTGCTGACTACAACGGCACAAAGGAAATGTACAAGACCGATATATCTTTCACCAAGCAGCTTACAGGTGTTAAGTACACCACATCATACGGCAGAGCTACTCTTTCGTGGAACCTGCCCTCGGTTGCAAGCGGCATATACGTTTATCAGCAAATAGACGGCAAGTATCAGCAGATAGCAAAGCTTGGCAAGGGCATAGCCGCATACAACGTTCAGAACCTCACAGCAAAGAGCTACTACAACTTCCAGCTCAGGACTTACTACATATACAACGGCAGAGAGTATGTATCCGACAAGCCGAGCACAGTTCTGTTCTGGACACAGGAACTGCCCTCAAATGCAGCTGAAATAGTCAGATATGCAGGAAACAACAGATACAGCACTGCGGTAGAGATATCAAAGGCAAACACGCAGGAAAGCGATTTTGTAATTATTGCATCCGGCACAAGCTATGCCGACGCTCTTGCAGCTGTTCCGCTTGCTGATTCTATAAAGGCACCGATACTGCTTTCATCAAAGACCTCGCTTGACGCGGGCACTATTGCAGAGATACAAAGGCGCAAGGCAGCATATGCTCTGATAATCGGAGGAACAGGCGTTGTTTCAGCAAATGTCGAAAATCAGCTCAAAACGATAGGTGTGACTTCAGCACGAGTTGCAGGCAAGGACCGTTTTGAAACATCTGCAAAAATAGCGATTTTGATGGAGTCAATGACAAAGACTGCTAAAAATACAGTATTCTTTGTTTACTACAACGATTTTGCTGATGCACTTTCAGTAAGCAGCATAGCAGCAGCCGGACGCTTGCCTATCCTCTACATCAGGGGCACAGGCGAGATAGACCAGTATACAAAGAGCTATCTTGCGGCACGCGAGGAAAAGCTCAAATACGCTTTTATTATCGGCGGACCAAAGCTGATAAGCGAAAACGCTGAAAAGAATCTTAAAGCATACTCCGAAACACAGCCCAGAATATACGGCAGCAACAGATACATGACCAATCTTTATGTAAACCAGGTTTTCTCTGATATGACCAGCGCACCCTGCCTTGCAACAGGCACTGCCTTCCCCGACGCGCTTGCAGGCGGCGTGTACGCAGCAGCGAACAGGTCACCTATATATCTTGTACCGCCTACGCTAACAGATGAGCAGGTTGAGAGATTCAAAAAACTCAAGCCCGAAAAGATCATCGTCTTTGGCGGACCGAACGCTGTAACAACGCAGGCTGCATATCAGGCAGCGGCAGCGGCGGCTTAACGCACAGCAAATAACAACACCCGAAAGCAGATCTGATGAAATGCTCTCGGGTGTATTTTTGTGTAAACTTATGTTTATCTGTGTGAGGAGAAAGCTCCCGATCTTGCAAGGCGCTTGACAAGCTCCTCGCTGATAAAGTACGCAGCAGCGACCGATACAACGTCCTTGACAAGAAACGGCAGCGAAACGACCGCAAATGACTTTGCAAGCGATACCTTTGCAACGGCTGCATATACCGCGGCTCCGATGACGTGGTCGATAAGAAGTCCAGCAAAGCCGAGCGTAAGCGCTATGGCTTTACCCGCAAGCTTTTTGGACGCAAACCTTGACGAGCCTATGCCGCACAGCAGCGCGAAGAGTATAAATCCCCAGATAAAGCCGCCCGTGTAGCCTGTCAGCACGCCAAAGCCGCCCTTCCAGTTGGCAAATACGGGCACGCCGACTCCGCCGAGGAAAATATAAACTATCACCGATACCGTTCCCTTTGCCCAGCCAAGAAAGTATCCCGCCAGCGCGATGGCAAACGTTTGCAGCGTTATGGGGACATTGGTCGGCAGCGGTATGGCTATCTGCGAAAGCACGCAGATGATCGCTGTAAAAAGTCCGATGGAAACTATCGTAAGAGTTGATATACGTTTATTATTCATTTTACCTTCACCCATACAAGTATACCACACTCAAAGCAGATTGTCAACCATAAAAGATACTGACAGTATACAAAAAAGTCACCACATAAAGCGGTGACTTTTAATTCAGGTCTCTATAAGTCTTCTTATGCAGTAGATGTTGCCTCTGTCGCTTGCGGCATAGGAGAACACGATGCCGACCTCGGGGCAGGATGCGTGAACTATCATTCCGTTGCCGACATACATAGAAACGTGGTAGATGTTATACGCTGTGCCGTAGAAGATAAGGTCTCCCGGCTTCATCTGGTTATACGAAACTGCACGTCCGTACGCTGCCTGTGACTGCGCATAGTGCGGAAGGTTTATGCCGACCTGTCTGTAGGCAAGCATTACAAGTCCCGAGCAGTCTGTTGCCCTGAAGGCAGAGCCTGCGAAAACATACGCACCGCCGACATTGCTCTTTGCATATGCAACTACCTTATCTATCTTCGCCTGATTTGTAGAAGGGTCAGACGGCGAGACAGGCTCGGTGATGACAGGCTTTGCTGCGGTCGTCTTTTTAGTGGTCTGCGCATACGGAGCCGTAGTGGTAAGTGCAGGTCTGTACGCGGGAGTTGTAGTGGTCGTTGTAGTCGTGGTAGTTGTTGTAGTCGTAGTTGTATCCGCTTTGCTCGATATCTCCGAATGCTTCTGTTCAAGCTCGTTTGAGCGCTGTACAAGTGTCTGCTTCTGTGATTCAAGCTGGTTTATCGTCTTGCCCTGCTGTGACTCCATCTGTGCGAGCTTGCTTTTCTGCTCGTTGAGATTATTCAGCTTGTCGGTAAACTTCAGGCAAGTCTCGTTAAGCTCGTCCTGCTGTGCCTTGTAGTCCTTTTCGAGCTTTTCAAGGTCTTTTTTCTGCTCAACAAGCTTATCGAGCTGCTCGTTGTCGTGGTCGGCAACGCGCTTCATCAGCTCAAGCCGCATCAGAACGTCATAAAAATCCGACGAATCGGTGAGAACGCTCATATATGTATCCGAACCGCCTGCTATGTACATCGCTCTTATCCTCTGCATAAAGTCGCTCGTTTCGGACTTTATCTGCTTGGTCTTTTCTTCGATGTTCGATTGCAGTTCGGTCATCTTGGCATCGGTATCTGCGATCTGCTTTTCAAGCTTGTTTATCTCGTCTTCAGCCACGCGGATATGCTCGCGCACAGCGGCGTAATCCTTATTGATGCTGTCAAGCTTGTTCCTTTCGCGCTTGAGCTCGCTGTCAGCATCGCTTATCTTCGAGTTTACGGCGCTTTGCTCTTTCTCTATCTCGGTAAGCTGTGAGACATATTCTTCCCTTGTTGCATAACTGTCATTGTACGAGCCGACCGCTGTTACCGATATCATCGCCGCCGCACTCACCGCAAGGACAGACTTTAGTATTCTTGTTTTACGCATTTTAAAATCTCCAAACATATAAGTCACTCAATTTTATTCACTTTGAAAAAGCGCTGACTTGCTTTGTGACGCACATAATCGTGCGGTTTTTCCTTAACACTTTATTCAAAATGTAACTACTTGTAACCTAATTGTAACTTATTATACACCTTGCACGAAGATTTGTCAAGCTTTTTATTGAAAATACCCTGTTAATTCCCTGTTAACTGATTTACGACCTGCGATGCGATGATAAGCCCGACCGCTGACGGAACGAACGCACAGCTTGCAGGACAGCGCTTTCCCTGCTCGTCAAAGCCGCTTTCGCGCGGTATTTCCTTTGAGTAGACGCAAAGCAGGCGGCGCACTCCCCTTTTTTTCAGCTCGCGGCGCATAACTCTCGCAAGCGGGCAGACGCTCGTTTTATAGATATCGGCGACCTCAAACAGCTCGGGATGTATCTTGTTGCCTGCGCCCATCGCGCTTATCAGCGGCACATTCAGCTTGTCACAGCGCACCGCAAGCTCAATCTTTGCAGGCACGAAATCCACCGCATCAACGACAAAATCGTACTGCGTAAGGTCAAAGCTGTCTGCGTTGTCGGGCGCATAGAAGGCGCACACGGCGCGCACATCGCACTGCGGAGAAATGGACGCGATACGCTCCTTCGCCGCATCGACCTTGTTCCTGCCGATCGTATCAAATGTAGCAATAAGCTGGCGGTTGATATTTGAAACGGCTACCCTGTCATTGTCGATAAGGTCAAGCCGACCAATGCCGCACCGCGCAAGCGCCTCGACAGCGTAGCTGCCTACTCCGCCAACGCCGAAAACGGCGACACTGCTGCGTTTGAGCTTATCAACAGCCTGCTGCCCGTAGAGCATTTCAAGTCTTTCAAGAAAATTCTGCATAGTTTTCATTCCCTGTTTATTTATAATGATTCTTTTGTACCGTCCAATTAAATAGGTTCGTACAAATCAGTATAACCTTTATTTATGAAGATTTCAAGCACTCTTTCGTGCAGGGGTGAAGCTGCATCGGGTCAACGTGTACCATACAATGCTTGACAAGCGCGAACCTGCGCTCGATGCTGTCGTGAACGCAAAGTGCGATAGCGTGCGCCTCAAACAGCGTAAGCGAGCCGTCTGCGCAGATATCTACATCAACGTACGCGCGTGAGCCGAACTGCCGTGTGCGCAGAGAGGTTATGCAGATAACGCCGTCGCAGTCCATTATCACCTCACGCATAGCCGCAACGGTGCGTTCATCGCAGGCGCGGTCGGTCATTTTGTCGGTGCAGTCCATAAAGATGTCAAACGCTGCTTTGAGGATAAAAAGGCTTATCACCGCGCTTGCAAGGGGGTCAAGCACAGGCATGCCAAGCCGAGCGCCAAGCACCCCGACAAAGCTGCCCACTGACGAAAGGCTGTCGCTGCGGTGGTGCCACGCATCAGCGCGCAAAGCGTCCGAATTTATGCGGTCTGCGGCTTTGATCGTAAGGCGGTACATTATCTCCTTGACCGCCACAGACAAAAGCGCCGCCCCCAGCGCGAGTGCGGAGGGTGCAGCCCTTTGCTGTGATGAAAACGCCGCTTTTACGCCGTCATAGCCTACGCCGAGACCCGTCAGCGCGAGCACGAATGAAAGCAGCATCGCCGCAACACACTCAAATCTCTCGTGGCCGTATGGGTGTGAGCTGTCAGCCTTTCTGCCCGCTATCTTAACGCCGATAATGACTATAAGCGTTGAGAATACATCGGACGCGGAGTGTACAGCATCGCTTACAAGCGCGCGAGAACCTGCGAACACTCCTGCGAGCAGTTTAAGCAGCGCAAGTACGGTGTTTGCCACTATCGTCAAGACAGAAACCTTGACAGCTATTTTCTGCGATGTTTCCACGCTATCATCTCCGAACAGTTTTGTATATACTATTCAAAGACGCGCTGAAACGACACTACCGCATCATCACGCTGCCGCACACACCGCAGCCGTACTTTGTGGTGCTTTCCACGCACACGATAAGCTCGCACCTGCCGCTGATGCCCTCGGGCACGGCACAGTCAAGCGAAACGGTGTTCCAATAGCCCTCCGCCTGACCGATAAGCTGTCTGTTCAGATATACCGAGCATTTGCCCCACAGTGCGCTGAAATGCAGTATCGGCGGCTTGCCGTTGATGCTTTGGGGAATATTGACGCTTGCGGTGTACAGCGCGAACTTACCGATACAGTCTGATAGCCTTTGTGGAGTACCTGCCGCGATATTGACAGGCTCAAACGAGTTGTTGTCGGTCGGGTCATTTTTAAGGTTTGCAATGTCGGGCATACTGTCAAACAACCTTGTGCTTACGCTCCAGCCGGGGATATAGCTGTCAAATACACTTTCTGCGTAGTTTTCGGGCTGCGCTTCGATTGTGTCAAGCTCTATTGGTTGACAGCTTACGCCCTCGCACTCACCTGTCAAGGTAAGACGCTTGCAGCCCGCCTTGCAGCGCACGATAAACTGCGCTTTTCCGTGGAAAAGGCTGCGTGAAGCACTTGTAAAGTCCTCGTGGCAGTTGGGGTCGCCGTTTGATGATGCGACTACCACGCCGCCGTCGCATACGAGGGTAACGCTTTGCTCAAAGTCCGTGACCTCTCTGCCCTTGTCATCAAGCGCGATTACGTTGATTACCGCCATATCAACACCGTCATTTTTGATAGCTCTCTCAAACGGCTGCAAAACTATCCGCGATGCCTTGCCTGCGGTGTACCTTATGTCCTCGCCGACTGCCTTTCCGCCGCGGTAGCCCACAAGCTTCAGCTCGCCCGCCTCGAACGGTACCTCCCAGTAAGCCTGCTTGTCGATGTCGATATCCTTTCTGCCCAGCGAGCGCGAGTTGACAAAAAGCTCCGCCTGCTCACAGTTAGTGTGGCTCATCACGCGGATAATCTCGCCCTCGTGCCCTGTAAAGTTCCAATGCGGCAGAACGTGTACAACAGGCTCGTCGCTGAAATACGCCTTGCACATATAGTAGCCGTCCTTGGCAAAGCCGCAGATGTCCATCATACCGAAGAAACTCGAAACGCTTGGCCACTCAAACGGTGTCGGCTCGCCCAGGTAGTCAAAGCCTGTCCAGATAAACGCGCCTGCGGCATAGTCGCGGTGACGTATTATATCCCACGTTTGACGGACAGTCGCGCCCCAGTCGGCAGGATCCTCATCGTAGTTTGAGAAAAGATGCTTTTCTCTGTCGGTCTTATAACAATCGCGCACGGCAAAGGTCGAGGTCGTTTCCGAACCGATGATGCACAGCTCGGGGTGCTTTGCGTGCAGCTTGTCGTAGGAATCCATAATGTAGTTGATGCCGCACACGTCAAGAATGTCCGCACAGCCCTCGTCCTCGAGCACACCGCCGTTCATAGCGCCTGTGACGAGGCGCGAATCGTCAAGCTTTTTTATCTCGTAGATCATTCGCTGTGCCATAAGTGCGCCGTTTTTGGTGCCCTGCAAAGGCTCCTCGTTGAAGATGGAATACATTATCACGCTGGGGTGATTTCTGTCGCGGCGAACCATTGTGCGCAGCTGTTCAAGGCAGTCCTCACTCGTTTCAAAGCTGCGGTTCTCGTCAAGCACGAGCATCCCCTGCCTGTCGCACTCGTCAAGCAGCGCCTTGTGGACTATACCGTGAGCGCAGCGGTAGGCGTTGCTGCCCATTTGTTTGAGGCGTGTGATGCGGTAGCGTATGACGCTTTCGGGCAGCGCGACACCGAGCCCTCCGTGATCCTGGTGATTGCAGGTGCCGTATATCCTGACGCTCCTGCCGTTGAGGAAAAAGCCTTTATCTGCGTCAAAACGTATGGTGCGCAGTCCGAACGTGACGGCTGCATTGTCAAGTACCGTTTCGCCGTCAAGCAGCTGCACCTCGCATTCATAGAGATATGGGGAATCAATATCCCACAGCTTCGGGTCGGGGATATACAAAAGCATCGACTTGGTCACAGTGTCCATTTTATAGGTAAAGGTGTGGAACTTGTACTCCGCCGCCTGCTCGTGCGTCTGCTTATCGGTAATGCGGCAAAGCACGGTCACACTCTTGTCCTCGTATGTGGTATTGCAGATGTCAAGCGAGATGTTTGCAACCCACTTGTCCGCACGCTTTTCGCCCTTTACAAAGATGCCGTTCTCGGCGATATTGACCTTATCCTTTACGTCAAGGCGGACGCTTCGGTAAAGCCCTGCGCCCTCGTACCACCAGCCCTCAAAGCCGTCTGCATCTACAAATACCGCAAGCACGTTGGGGCGGCTGTCAAAGAAAGCCCTGTCGGAAACATCGACTGTAAACGGCGCATATGCGGTGAAATTGCGCTTTATAAGCGAGCCGTTGAAGTAAACGTATGCGTCCTTTGCCGCGCCCTCAAAGGTTATCGTGAGCTGTCTACCCTCGTACTGCTTGGGCAGAAAGAACGCTTTTCTGTACCACGCTTTGCCCTTTGGCTTGTAGCCCCACGAGGGCGAACCGCTTGGGTCAAACGGCAGGCGGACAGACCAATCGTGCGGAAGGGTGACTGTTTCCCACGCAGATACGTCAAAATCGCTCTGCGGAACACCCTTGACGGCACCCGCTTTTGAGCCTGAATAGATGTCATTGTGCGAAAGCCCTGCGCCGCTATCGACCTCGCCCAAGTGGAATGACCAGTCCTTATCAAGTGAAAGTGTTGTCCTCATTTCTTGCTCTCCTTTACTGTACAGGAATTTATCTCGGTCGTGAACGAATACATATCGCGGTACCTTTTGGGAGTCACGCCCTCAAGGTCTTTGAATATCTTTGTAAAATAGCTCTGGCAGGAGAACGCGAGCGTTTCGGATATCTGCGAGAGCGAATATCCCGAATATTTGAGCATATTCTTCGCCGCATTTATCTTGCGCCTGATGATGTAGCCCGTGATGCTCTCTCCCGTTTCCTTTTTGAAAAGGCGCGACAGGTAGCTCGGACTAAGCCCCGTGTGCTTTGCAAGCTCGTCAACGGTTATCTTCTTGTGCAGGTGGGAGTAGATGTAATTCACGCACAGCACTATCTGCTTTGAGTAGAGCCTGTCCTTGCGCAGTGCCGCCATACGCTTTGTGTAGTCCATAGACATATTGCGGTGAAGCCCCGATATTTCGTTGGGTGTGGTACAGCGGTCACAGCTTTGTATGTAAAGGTCGCTGAGGCTGTATGCCGTTTCATGCTCCATGCCCGATTCTATGCAGTAGCGCGCAAGCATTGCCGCGGTTATCGCAAAATGGTATTTGAGATTCTGCAATTTGTCCTCGCACAGCTTGCCCAAGCCGTCTTTCTTTGCAAAGTCTACCGAGCAAAGCGCCGAGACCTTTGCGACATCTCCGCTTTTTACAGCGTAATAAAAGTCAAATTCGGGGACGTACGGCGCGTGTGCGCTCTCGTTCTCGCGCAGGGCAAACTCGCGCACAGACATCTCCCTGTCTATATTTATGCTCATAACTGCACCTCCCGTGTAAAAATAGTATAAAGGTTGACGTTGTGTTTATTGTAGCATAATTCTTATAAAAATACAATTAAATTTATATAAATTTGCGCCAAATGATTGTATAATTCAGTTACAAAATATGTGCAACAGTTCTATATGGAGGGAAAAGATATGAAAAGCAGAAAAATCATCTCGCTGCTTGCTACGATAGCGATGCTTTCGTCAATGGCAGGCTGCGGAGATTCAAGCAAGAGCGATTCTTCAAGCGCGGCTGACTCCTCGTCTGTATCGTCAAGCAGTGCGGAATCATCAAGCGCGGCTGACTCTTCGGGAAGCGCACAGCCTGATTTCGACCCGAGCAAGACCGACGAGAAAACTCCCGACCTTGAGGGCTACAATCTGCTGTGGAGCGACGAGTTCAACGGCAAGAAGCTCGACGAGAGCATCTGGAGCTACGACCCGCACGAGCCGGGCTGGACAAACAACGAGCTTCAGGAGTACACGACCTCGACCGACAACGTGTTCATCAGAGAGGGCAAGCTTGTACTCAAGGGCATAAAGACGCAGAAAAACGGCGCTGACTACTACACATCGGGCAAGATAAAGTCGCAGAACAAGAAGGATTTCCTCTACGGAAAGATCTGCGTCAAGGCAAAGACTCCCGAGGGACAGGGCTTGTGGCCTGCGATATGGATGATGCCGACCGACGAGAGCAAGTACGGTCAGTGGCCCAAGTGCGGTGAGATAGACATTATGGAGGTACTTGGAAATGATGTCAAGACCGCATACGGCACAGTTCACTACGGCGAGCCTCACGGCGAACAGCAGGGCACGGTCAAGCTCGAAAGCGGCAGCTTTGCTGACAGCTTCCACGAATATTCTGTTGAGTGGGAGCCGGGTGAGATACGCTGGTACATCGACGGCAAGGAGTATCTGAAGGTAAATGACTGGTTCACCGCTGAAAAGGGACAGGACGACAAGCCATACCCTGCTCCGTTTGACCAGACCTTCTTTATGCAGCTCAACCTCGCAGTAGGCGGCGACTGGCCGGGCAACCCCGATGCGTCAACAAACTTTGACAAGGCAGAGTTCGAGGTAGACTACGTTCGCGTTTACCAGAAGCCTTCATATGACACAAACGTTAAAAAGCCCGAGCAGAAGTTCAGAGAGGCTACCGCTGACGGAAACTTCATCTACAACGGTGATTTCTCCAAGGCTGAGGACCTCAATGACGATACAGACTGGAAGTTCCTGCTGTTCAACGAGGGTGCTGGCTCTGCGGAGATAAAGAACAACGAGATAGTCATCAAATCGACTGCCGAGGGTACAGAGGAATACTCGGTACAGCTGGTGCAGTTCGACCAGCCGATGATCAAGGGCAAAAAGTACCGCGTGACATTCGATGCGTATGCCGAGGCAGAAAGAACGATGAAGGTCGCTGTTACCGCGCCGAACCAGGGCTGGATAAGATACCTGCCCGATACATCGCTTGACCTCAAGACCACAAAGCAGTCCTATAAGTACGACTTTGAAATGAAGGACAGAACAGACCCCACAGGCAGACTTGAGTTCAATATGGGCAAGTGCGGCTCTACCGCAACTATCCACATCTCAAATGTTCGCCTTGAGGAGATAAAGTAAGCTTACAACTCTTTTAACAGTTAACTGAAAAGATCCCTGCGAAAAAATGCTTTCGCGGGGGTCTTTTCTTTTGTGCGGTGTTGACAAGTGTGTATAAAAAGTAGTATAATCAATTGTATAAACCTTATCGGGAAGGAAGTGCGCAGATGTTCGGGTACATCAGAGCCTACAAGCCGTATATGCGTATGTTTGAGTACGAGATATACAAAAGCATCTACTGCGGCATCTGCAAGGATATGCACCGCCGTTTCGGGTTTATGACGAGAATGACGCTGACGTATGACTCGGCTTTTCTTGCGCTGATCGACCTATCGGTGCGCGGCAAGAAGCTGAAAGTCCGCGGCGAGAGATGTATCGCTCACCCGTGGAAAAAGTCGATGTGCGCGGCGTGCGGGAGCGACCTTTCGTTTGCATCGAGCGTATCGGTGCTGCTGACTTATCACAAGCTGCGCGACGATATCGCCGACAGCGGCTTTAAGAAAAAGCTGATAGCATACGCGCTGCTGCCGTTTTTCAAAAAGGCTTACAAGCGCGCCTGCGTCAAGTACGCTGACCTCAGCGACAGGATAAGCGAGGCTATGAAGATGCAGACGGCGCTTGAAGCGGACAAAAGCGCGGGCATCGACGCTGCCTGCGAGCCTACGGCGCTTATGATGCAGGCGGTGTTTGGTGAGATAGGCACAAACAAACGCGAAAAAGCTCTGCTTGCGAGGTTCGGTTACTGCCTCGGGCGGTTCGTGTACATAACCGATGCGCTTGACGACCTGAAAAAAGACATCGAGCAGGGCGGGTACAATCCGCTGATAATATATATGCGCTCACACGATATACAGTGGGACGGGCAGGGCTGGTTCCCAAAGCAGATACGCGAGCTTTGCGATGCAACGGTCAATATGTCGCTGGGACAGCTTGCAGACTGCTATGTGGCGCTTGATATGCAAAGATTCCGCGATATACTTGACAACATAGTGTACCTTGGTTTAAAATATACTTATAATCAGGTCAAAACGGAGAAATTCAACAAGAGAAATAAAGTAAGGAAAGGAACGACAGAATTATGACAAACGGCAAAGACCCTTATGTAGTGCTTGGCGTGTCACACGGTGCGACCGAGGAGGAGGTCAAGGCGGCTTACAAGGAGCTCGTGAAAAAGTACCACCCCGACCAGTACCAGAACAATCCCCTGCAGGACGTTGCGTCAGAAAAAATGGCTGAGGTGAACGAGGCTTATGACGAGATAATCAACCGCATCAGAAACGGTGAGTACGCAAGCTATCAATCTACAAGCAATTACTTCGACAGTGCGCGCGTGCGCGAGCTTATCCAGACGGGCAACATCACCGAGGCTGACAACATTCTTTCAAGCGTTGACCCTGCCCGCCGTGATGCAGAATGGCACTTCCTCAAAGGCTCGGTCGCTTACAAGCGCGGCTGGTTCAACGAGGCATATGACCATTTCACGCAGGCACATAATATCAATCCGAACAATGCCGAATATGCGGCTGCACTCAATCAGCTCGGCTCGCAGCGCGGCGGTAATATGAACGGTATGCCAAGCGGCTACTACCAGAACCAGAGCCACGATGCCTGCAGCTGCTGCTGTGACCTGATGTGTATGGACGCTTGCTGTGAATGTATGGGCGGCGACCTTATCCCCTGCTGCTGATCGAGAGAAGATTATCAAAGATTATTGGGGGAAACCCTTTTTGATGAAGGTCGAGAACGGCAAAGCCGTTCTCTTGGGAGTAACCGTGGTAACGGTTACTCCGTTATCCCCCCCGAGAATATCCTTTGGATATTCTCGCAAGCGACCGCAGGTCGCTTTACCCCTATTCCTAAACCTTTTATTGCTTTTTCGCCATTTGGGTCTACGACCCAAATAACGAAAAAGTAGTAGGAGTTCAGAACAGAGAGTAAGAGAAAAAACACTCCCAAGAGGAGTCCCACAATAACTTTGATAAACTTACCACAATCAAACAAAAACAAGCGGAAAACAATGTTTACAACGGAGATACTCACTTTATGAAAAAACAGAAAACGAGCTTTAAGGTGGCGCTGGGCGGCATTATCAGCGCGGTGTGCCTTATCGCTATGTTCTGCTCGGGCTTTCTGCCGATGCTTGACTACGCTATACCCACATTTGCGGGCTTTCTGATGGTCGTTATGATAGTTGAGGTCGATCGCAGCTGGGCTATAACGACCTACATTGCGGTCAGCCTGCTGTGCCCGTTCCTGACTCCGAACATTCAGGCGGCGGCGCTGTTCATAATCTTTATGGGGTACTACCCTATCCTCAAATACGGGCTGGATCAGCGCAAAAACAAGGTGCTTGCGTGGATAATAAAATTCGCGGTGTTCAACGCGGCGATGGCGCTGTTCTTTTTCCTGTTCACGAAGATCTTCGTATCGCAGGATATGCTCGACGGTATGGAGTCATTCGGCAAATGGGCGATACTTGTGCTGTGGGCGGCGGCGAATTTCTTTTTCCTGCTGTACGAATATGCGCTCACGCAGCTTATCGAGCTGTATGTCAAGTGGTTCCGCAAAAAGATACTTCGCAAAAAATAACGAACGTCTGCAAAGGCGTTCTTTTTTTGTCAATGCGCACAAAAAATCGCCTGCAAACAGTGCAGCAATACGATTTATCTTTTAATTTAGACATATTTGAGTATTTGTTGCACGTTTCAATGCAACAAAACCCCGATTTCTGCCTGTAAGTAAAGGGCATAGAAAAGGAGGTATGAAATATGCCGGAGAGTTTTGTATTTTACGAGAGTTATCTGAGGGGTATCGAGCTGCAAAGTGAGCAGGTGCAGGCAAAGCTTTTCCTTGCGGTGTGCAGATATGCGCTGCGCGGTGAGCAGCCGCAGGGGCTTACAGACAGCGAGCTTGGTCTTTTCGAGCTGATGCGCCCGACTATCGACTCAAATTCGCAAAGGCGGGAAAAGAGTAGAAGCGGCGGTGCCCCACTTGGTAACCAGAACGCAAGAAAACAACCAAAACAATCAAAGAAAACAACAGTTGAAACAACTGAACAACAAAAACAACCTAATGAAAATGAAACTGAAACTGTAACTGTAAATGAAGATGAAGATGAAGATGTGACTGAACGATCTGCGCCCGACTACAGCGAGGTAGCGCTGACAGCGGACGAGATGAACGAGCTTGTGGGTCTGTCCGACCGTCTGTCAGTCAACGCCTATATCAAGAAATTGTCTGATTGGCAGGCAGCTAACAAAAAGCGCTCTGTTAAGGCATACACGGTCATCAGGGGGTGGATAACGCAGGACAAGGCAGCAGGGAGCAAAAGCTGTGTGAACTTCCCTGCTGATGATAACGAGAACAAGTCATACACAGTTGAAAAGCTGGAGGCTATCTCACGCAGTTTTATGAGCCGTAACAGAGATTTAGATTAACATTTTGTAAAGTGATGCAAATCGTAAAAAAAGTGCTTGACAAATGAAACCTGTTATGATATAATAAATATCGTCAATTGAGGGGGTGCCCAAAATTGACGGTTTATGCGGGTGTAGTTCAGTGGTAGAACCCCAGCCTTCCAAGCTGGTCATGTGAGTTCGATTCTCATCACCCGCTTTGGCAAAATGCACTTGAGAAATATCCACTCGGTGCATTTTTTAGCTGATGTATGCGTCATTAGCTCAGTTGGATAGAGCAACCGCCTTCTAAGCGGTAGGTCACTGGTTCGAATCCAGTATGGCGTGTTTACCTGACTTGGTTCAGGTATTATTTTTATGGTGGGTATAGCGTAGCTGGCCTAACGCGTCAGATTGTGGCTCTGAAGACCGAGAGTTCAAATCTCTCTACTCACCCTTTATGAAAACCGCCTGTTTGCAAGGTTTGCAGACAGGTGTTTTTTTATTCGCGCAAATCAAATGCCGCCCGACTTTTTACGGTCAGGCGGCTTTTTTCATTATGATGTGGTATACTTGCTCTTAATGCGGGACTTATCCTCGTACATAGCTTTATCTGCGCACTTGAAAACGCTCTCAACGGTGGTGTCCTCGGGTGTATACTGCGCCATGCCGACTGCGGATATCAGCTCGTTAAGCGGCTGCTATCATTTACAAGATCCTGCAGGGTAATGGTATCCACAACGCTGTTGATAGCGCTGTACAGCTTTTCCCACACGCCCAGCGTAACGCAGCTGTCTGCGCGCGGACAGTCATTATGCTCGACCTCAAGGCACTGCACGGGTGCAAGGCTGCCCTCGGTGAGCCGCAGTATCATACCGACGGTGTAATCCTTGGGCTCGTTGGTGAGCATATATCCCCCGCCCGAGCCGCGAACGCTCCTGACAAAGCCTGCACGGCTCAAAACGGAGATGATCTGTTCAAGATACTTTACGCTGATACCCTGTCTTTGTGCGACATCTTTGAGTGCGACATACTTGCCCTGCTCGCACAGCGCAAGGTCAAGCATAAGGCGCAGGGCGTATCTGCCCTTGGTTGAGATAAGCATTACGGTCAATTCCTTTCAATAGATACTATTATACTTTAATTATAAGCTTTTCCATAGGATTTGTCAAGAATAGACAAAAAAGCGGAGCATCGGCAAAATGCCGACATTCCGCTTTTTCGGGAAAGATATATTATTCTGTGAACAGTGCTGTTGAATAGTATCTGTCGCCGCTGTCGGGGAGAAGTGCAACGATAGTCTTGCCCTTGTTTTCGGGGCGCTTTGCAAGCTCGATAGCTGCGTGAAGTGCTGCGCCCGAGGAGATACCTACCGAGATACCCTCCTTTTTAGCGAGCAGCTTTGCCTTTGCAAAGGCATCCTCGTTTGATACGGCAAACACCTCGTCATAGATGTCTGTATCAAGCACCTCGGGTACAAAGCCTGCGCCGATACCCTGGATCTTGTGAGAGCCTGCTTTGCCCTGTGAAAGCACGGGTGAGCTTTCAGGCTCAACGGCTACGACCTTTACTGCGGGGTTCTTGCCCTTGAGGAATGCGCCGACGCCGCTTACTGTTCCGCCCGTGCCGACACCTGCGATGAAGATATCGACCTTTCCGTCGGTATCGTTCCAGATCTCCGGACCTGTTGTGGTGCGGTGAATCTCGGGGTTAGCAGGGTTTACGAACTGCCCCGGGATAAAGCTGCCGGGGATCTGCTTTGAAAGCTCCTCTGCCTTGGCGATAGCGCCTTTCATTCCCTGCGAGCCGTCTGTGAGGACGATCTCTGCGCCGTATGAACGCAGGATATTGCGTCTTTCAACGCTCATCGTTTCGGGCATTGTGATGATGATGCGGTAGCCCTTTGCTGCGGCGATAGATGCAAGTCCGATACCTGTGTTGCCCGAGGTCGGCTCGATGATGACAGAGCCCTCCTTGAGCAGACCGTTCTGCTCAGCCTTTTCGATCATTGCCTTGGCGATCCTGTCCTTGACGCTGCCTGCGGGATTGAAGTATTCCAGCTTTGCAAGCACGGTCGCTTCAAGTCCAAGCTCCTGCTCGATGTTTACGGTTTCAACAAGCGGAGTGTTTCCGATAAGTCCGAGTGTACCCTTGTAGATGTTTGCCATAAGAATCTCTCCTTTATACCTTTATCTGATAGCGGCAAAGCCGTTTTCGAGGTCTGCGATGATATCGTCGATATGCTCTGTGCCTATCGAAAGTCTGATCGTGTTCTGATTGATGCCTGCATCGGTCAGCTCCTGCTCGGAAAGCTGTGAATGTGTTGTTGACGCAGGGTGGATAACAAGCGACTTTACATCGGCAACATTTGCAAGCAGCGAGAAGATCTTCAGCGCGTCAATGAACTTCCAAGCCTCTTCCTTTCCGCCCTTGATGTCGAATGTGAATATCGAGCCGCCGCCGTTTTTGAAGTATCTGCTGTAAAGCTCGTGCTGCGGATGATCTGGCAGGGACGGGTGGTTGACCTTTTCTACCAGCGGATGTGCCGAGAGGAACTCAACGACCTTCTTTGTGTTTTCAGCGTGGCGTTCAAGGCGCAGAGAAAGTGTTTCTATGCCCTGCAGGAGCAGGAATGCGTTGAACGGTGAGATAGTCGCGCCCGTATCGCGCAGAAGGATAGCTCTGATGTAGGTGACAAACGCTGCCGGACCTGCTGCTGCGGTGAAGGAAACACCGTGATAGCTTGGGTTTGGTGCTGCGATGCCCGGGAACTTTTCTGCGCTCCAATTGAACTTGCCCGAGTCAACG
This sequence comes from uncultured Ruminococcus sp., assembly GCA_902786965.1. GTDB lineage: Bacteria > Bacillota > Clostridia > Oscillospirales > Ruminococcaceae > Hominimerdicola. Next base: position 21,600 of record CADAEJ010000002.1, read on the forward strand.
ATGATGCCGCCCAGTGTTGTGCCGTGGCCGCCAAGGAACTTTGTTGCAGAATGTACAACGATGTCTGCACCGTGCTCGATAGGTCTGATAAGGTACGGTGTACCGAATGTATTGTCGATAACAAGCGGTATGTTATGCTCGTGTGCGAGCTTGCTCAAAACATCAATATCGGGGATATCGCTGTTCGGGTTGCCGAGCGTTTCGATGAAGATAGCCTTTGTTTCGGGCTTGATAGCTGCCTTGACTTCATCAAGGTCATGGATATCGACAAATGTAGTTTCGATGCCGTAGATAGGCAGAGTGTGCGCAAGCAGGTTGTAGCTGCCGCCGTAGATGGTCTTTTGTGCGACGATATGCTCGCCCTTGCCTGCAAGCGCCTGTATAGCGTAGGTGATAGCTGCTGCTCCCGATGCTACTGCAAGTGCTGCGACACCGCCCTCGAGCGCTGCGACTCTCTTTTCAAGAACGTCCTGTGTGGAGTTGGTGAGCCTGCCGTAGATGTTGCCTGCATCGGCAAGACCAAAGCGCGCTGCTGCGTGCTGCGAATTATGGAAAACGTAAGATGTGGTCTGGTAGATAGGCACTGCCCTTGAATCTGTTGCAGGGTCTGCCTGCTCCTGTCCGACGTGAAGCTGTAATGTTTCAAATTTATAGTTACTCATGATAGTTTACTCCTTTATATTTAATATAGTGATTGATCGTGTTATTTTCCCTCTTATCCTTACTTTTCAGAGCGCATTCGCCCGAAGCGGTAATTGCTGCGGATAAGCAATGTGAAATGTATTGTCATTATCAGCACCTCTTTGTCAATAACTATTTTCCTATCGGATTGGTATGGTTTAAGTATAACCCATATTTCCTACAAAGTCAATAGGAAATTGTGTACAAAGAAACCGAATATAAACCTACTTTTATTGTAGGTTATTATGAAAATTGCATAAACCTATTGACTTGGTAGGCTTTTGATGATAAAATAATACTATTCCATAGTGTAATGGTAGGATTTATTACATACTATATTTATATACAAAAGGAGAATGGATATGTCACATCTGCTTACAATAACAGACCTGTGCGTCAATGCGCAGGACAAGGCTGTGCTGCACGGCGTTGATCTGGCTGTCGAGCAAGGCAGCACCAACGTTCTTATGGGACCAAACGGCGCAGGAAAATCAACGCTCGGGCTTACGGTAATGGGAAGCCCCGAGTACACCGTCACGGGCGGAAAGATCATTTTTGACGGGCAGGATATTACAAACGAATCGGCTTACGAGCGTGCAAAGAGAGGGATATTCCTCTCGTTTCAGAACCCTGTGGAGATACCCGGCATCACGCTTTCGGAATTTCTGCGCAACTCGCTTGAACAGATAAGCGGTAAGCATATGAAGCTGTGGGACTTCAAAAAGAAGCTCAAAGAGGCGATGGATACTCTTAATATGGATCCGTCATATGCGGACAGAGATCTCAACGTGGGGTTCTCGGGCGGTGAGAAAAAGAAGTCGGAGATATTGCAGCTGCTTATCTTGCAGCCAAAGCTCGCAATACTTGACGAGACCGACTCGGGACTTGACGTTGACGCGGTAAAGACGGTATCGCAGGGCATCAGCGAATACAAGGAGCGCACGGGCGGCACGCTGCTTATCATCACGCACAACACAAAGATACTCGATGCGCTCACTGTTGACACAACGCACATACTTGCAGACGGAAAGATAGCTGCACGGGGCGGCTCGGAGCTTGCTTACGATGTTATTGAAAACGGCTTTGACAGATATATCGGCAGGGAGTGAGAAGATGAGCGAAAAGACTTATGTTGCGGACATTGACCGTTCACGCTATGATTTCAGGTTCGATGAGGACGAGAGCAGCTTTCTCGGCAGCGGACTTGACAGCGAGATAGTCAATGCGATATCGCAGGAAAAGGGCGACCCCGAGTGGATGAGGCAGCTGCGTCTGCACTCGCTGGAGATATACAACAAGACAAAAATGGTCGAGTGGGGACCCTCGATAGACGAGCTTGACGTTGACAGGATAATCACATACATCAGGCAGAAAAGCCGTATGAACACCGACTGGAACGATGTCCCCGATGACATCAAGCAGACGTTTGAGAACCTGGGCATACCGCAGGCGGAGAGAGAATCGCTCGCAGGCGTGGGTGCGCAGTATGACAGCGAGCTTGTTTACCACAATGTGAGAAAAGAGGTCGCGCAGTCGGGCGTGGTGTACACTGACCTTGAAAGCGCTATGCACGATGAACGCTACGCCGAGATGATAAGAACGCACTTTATGAAGCTCGTTCCGCCGACTGACCACAAGTTTGCGGCGCTGCACGGTGCGGTATGGTCGGGCGGCTCGTTTGTGTACGTCCCAAAGGGAGTAAGGCTTGAGATACCGCTGCAATCGTATTTCAGGCTGAATGCAAAGGGTGCGGGACAGTTTGAGCATACGCTGATAATCCTCGAGGAAGATTCTTATCTGCACTTTATAGAAGGCTGCTCTGCGCCGAAATACTACGAGGCAGGTCTGCACGCGGGCTGCGTTGAGCTGTTTGTCGGCAAAAACGCAACGCTGCGCTACTCCACTATCGAGAACTGGTCAAAGAATATGTACAACCTCAACACCAAGCGCGCTCTGGTCGAGCAGGGCGGAAAGATAGAGTGGGTGTCGGGCAGCTTCGGCTCGCACGTTTCATACCTTTACCCGATGAGCATTCTGAACGGCGAGGGCGCACGCGCAGAGTTCACGGGAATAACCTTTGCAGGAGAGGGACAAAATCTTGACACGGGTGCAAAAATGGTACACAACGCGCCCAACACATCATCGTTTATGAACACCAAATCTATCAGCAAATCGGGCGGCATAAGCACCTTCAGGAGTGCTGTTGTGGTCAAGGAGAACGCGCACGGCAGCAAAAGCTCGGTCAGCTGTGAATCGCTTATGCTTGACAGCATATCGCGCTCTGACACGGTGCCTGCGATGGACATTCGCACAAAGTACGCTGATGTCGGTCACGAGGCGAAGATAGGGCGCATCAGCGATGAATCTGTTTTCTACCTGATGAGCAGAGGAATGAGCGAGCAGGACGCAAAGGCGATGATAGTAAGAGGCTTTGCAGACAACGTTTCAAAGGAGCTTCCGCTTGAATACGCGATGGAGATGAACAATCTTATCGGGCTTGAGATGCACGGAAGTATAGGGTGATAAAATGAGCATTGTAAAACTAAACACACTCCCCTGCCCGACTTTTACGTGGCTGGGGGTAAACGATACAACGGCAGATGCCGCTGCACCCGTCAGCGAGAGCGTTTCGCCCGGCGGCACGGTGCAGATAAGTGAGAGCGCAGCATTAGAGGTAAGCGCGCAGGGCGGTGAAAAGCGCAGCGCGGTGATGTTTATAAGCCCCAAGGAAAGCGCGCATATCACAACAAAGGTGACAGCACAGGGCGGCTCGCACGTTACGCTGGTACAGGTGTTTGACGGCAGCAAGCGCACGGTATCAAAGGTCGAGGCGGCAATTGGTGATGACGCGGAATTCCAGCTGGTGCAGCTTTATCTGAAAACGGCTGACACGATAAGCGAGGTCGATGTGCGCCTTGACGGCACGCGCGCGCAGCTGGATACAAGCATCGGCTATCTGCTTGGCGGCAGCGACAGGCTGGACATAAATCTTATAGCGCGCCACTTTGGCAGAAAGACACGCTCGCAGATAACTGCAAAGGGCGTTATGCAAGGCAGCGCGGAAAAGACGTTCAAGGGAACTATCGACTTTGTGAACGGCTGCTCGGGAGCTTTGGGAGAGGAAATCGAGGACGTTTTGCTTATCGGCGAAAAGGTGGTCAACAAGACCGTTCCGCTGATACTTTGCGCAGAGGAGAACGTTGAGGGCAGCCACGGCGCATCTATCGGGCGGGTCGACGAGGAGCATATCTTCTATATGCTCTCGCGCGGATTGCCCGAGGACGAGATAGTTCGCCTTATGGCACAATCAAAGATCGCGCAGATAGTCGGCAGGATAGCTGACGAGCAGGTGCGCGGGCGAATAAATGATATCATCGGGCGAGGGATAGAAAATGAATAACGACCTTATCGGGAAGCATAATTTCCCTATTTTTGAAAAATACAAGGACCTTGTTTACCTTGACAGCTCTGCCACACAGCAAAAGCCGCAGAGGGTCATCGACGCGGTGACAAGGTATTACAGTGAGCTCAATGCCAACCCTTTGCGCGGTCTGTACGAGTTGAGCGTAAAGGCAACAGACGCTTACGAAGGCGCACGCGAGAGCGTGAGGAGGTTCATCTGTGCGCAAAGCACTAAAGAGATAGTCTTTACCCGCAACGCAAGCGAGAGCCTCAACCTTATAGCATACAGCTGGGGGCAGGCAAACATCACGCAGGGCGACGAGATACTTGTGTGCATATCAGAGCATCACTCAAATCTTCTGCCGTGGCAGGTGCTTGCAAAGCAAAAGGGCGCCGTTTTGAAATTCCTTGAATGCGACAAAAGCGGACTTTACACCGCCAAGGCGCTTGAAAAGGCTCTCACGCCGCGGACAAAGGTGTTTGCGATAGCGCAGATATCAAACATTTTCGGCAGGCTCAATCCGATAAAGGAGTTTGCAGAGATAGCTCACAAAAACGGCACGCTGATAGTCTGCGATGCGGCACAGAGCGCGGCGCACATTCCTATTGATGTGCAAAAGCTCGGCGTTGATTTTCTTGCATTCTCGGGGCACAAGATGCTTGCGCCGATGGGTATAGGCGTGCTTTACGCAAGGCAGGATTTACTTGAAAAAATGCCGCCCTTCCTTTACGGCGGAGAGATGATAGAATACGTTACGCGCGAGGGTGCGACATATGCAGAGCTTCCGCACAAATTCGAGGCAGGCACGGTCAATGCAGGCGGCGCGGTGGGGCTTGCAGCGGCGATAGATTACATCTCGCAGCTTGGCTTTGAAGCTGTCCAAAAGCGCGAGGACGAGCTAACAGCGCTTGCCTTTGAGCAGATGAAAGAGATAGCGCACATAAACATCATTGGCGCAGAAGATGCAGCCGAGCATCACGGGATAATCACCTTTACGGTGGACGATGTTCACCCGCACGACATCGCGGCGATATTTGATGCAGACGGCATCGCTATACGCGCGGGACACCACTGCGCACAGCCGCTGCACGAGTATCTTGAGATACCGTCGAGTGCGAGGATGAGCCTTGCTTTTTACAATGACGAAACGGACATCGCGCGGTTTATCGCCACGCTGAAAACGATAAGGAGGAGAATGGGCTATGACAGCTGACAGCTTTTACGGCGAGGTGCTTGCCGACCACAATCTTCACCCGCTGCACAAGCACGAGCTTGAATGTGCGACCCACTGCTGCAAGGGGCTCAACCCGACCTGCGGCGACAATATCGAGCTCAATCTTGACATACGCGGCGGCGTTATAACCGATGGCTCTTTCACGGGGATAGGGTGCGCGGTATCGCAGGCAAGTGCGGACATAATGCTCGAGCTTATCATCGGCAAGACTCCCGATGAGGCAAAGCACATCGCGGCGCTTTTCAGGAAGATGATAGCCGGCGAGGCAAGCGATGAGGAGATAGATGAGCTTGAGGAGGCAGGTGCGCTGCAAAGCATATCAAAAATGCCTGCGAGGGTAAAATGCGCACTTCTGAGCTGGAACACGCTCGAAAAACTGATAGACGAGAAATGATAAAACAGGGGGAAAGCTGATATGAAGATAAACACCAAGGTAGAGCTTGGCATTATTGCTCTGACGGACATTGCTGTTCATTCCGAGGGCGGACAGGCAGTGCGGTCATCGGATATTGCCGCGCGCCAGAACATCTCGCACAAGTATCTTGAGCAGATACTGCTTGCTCTGCGCCAGGGCAAGTTTGTAAAGTCGCAAAAGGGCATACACGGCGGCTACCAGCTTTCGCGCCCTGCTGATAAGATACTTCTTTGCGATGTACTCAATGCGCTCGATACAAATATCCTTGCAAACAGCTGCGAGCTTGATGACGATCAGGCAAGCGGAATACGCGCATCGGTGAACAACTGTCTGTGGTCTACGCTCAACAGCAATATGCGCCGCTTTGTCGAAAAGATGACGCTTGATGATCTGATAAAGGAATACAAGCAGGATCTCACCGCGCAGAAGGACTATATGTACTACATCTGACGAATTGAAAAAAGCGATCGTACTTTGGTGCGGTCGCTTTATTTGCATAAAAATAACTGCCCTGAAAAGATCAGGACAGTTATTGAAAAAGTTTTCCGGGTTATGCAAGAGCCTGGCTTATGCTGTAAACAAGGCTGTTTGGAACGGCTGCTGTTCCGCCGAAAGCGATTATATTTGATACACTTTTTGAACCAAGGTACTTTGTCTGATCGGCGTTGAGCTTGTTATCTGCAAGTACAAGCGGTGCATACTGCTTTGCTGCAAGAACGCCGCCTGCAAGTGCATCGGGGAAATTAAGTCCTGTCGCTACACAGATGGTGTTAGTCTTGAACGATGACTTGAATTTATTATTTACTGCGATGCCTGTGGAGTATCTGTCAGAACCGCTGATCCTGACGATATTTCTACCCTCGGTGAGTCCAAGAGCCTTTGCTGTTTTGGTCATCATTGGCTTGGAGATAGCGTTCTCTCCTCCGATGACGTAGGCATTTTTCACCTTGCCTTTAACGGAGCTGAGGTACTTTGCGGTAGCCGCATCTATATTTCCGTCCTTTTGCAGATAGATGATAGGTGCGCCTTTGAGCGCTGCTACCGGACTTACTGACAGCGCATCCGCATAATTAAGACCGTAAACGAAGAATATCTCGCTGGGTGCGGTACTTACTTTTGCTGCGATCTTTGTTGCGGTCTCAAAACGTGTTTGTCCATAGATACGCTCGGTTTTGATACCGTTCTTGTTCAGAACATTTGCAACATTGGGTGCGATAGCGCTCGTTCCGCCGAGAATATAGACGGTAGTTGCGCCAAGGCGCTTGATCTCGCCCAATGTTTCCTCGGGCAGAGCGTCCTTTGTGGTCAGAAGTATAGGTGCACCGATCTTTGATGCGAACGGCACGCCTGCAAGTGCATCGGCATAGTTAAGACCGTATGCAAGCACGACCTTTTTGCTTGTTGCTTTTATGCCCTCGGCAGAGATGGACTTTGCAGTATCATATCTGCCTGCGCCTGCATATCTGGTAACTGTTTCGGGTATTATTCTGAATGTGAGTCCGCTGTTTTTAGCTGCCGTTTCAGCCTGGCTCGATTTCTTGCCGTAGATAACAGGCTTCAGGGATTTATCAAAGGTATCTTTAGCAATGCTCGTAACGCTGCTTGGGATATATATATCCTTCAGGGCGCTGCACTTGGTGAAAAGACCCGAGCCAAGTGTTGTAACTGTGCTTGGGATGACAACGCTTGAAAGGCTTGTGCAGCCGTAGAATGCAGACGATTTCACCTTTAATGCGCCCGATGGTATGCTGATGCTGGCAAGGCTGGTACAGCCCTGGAAGAGTGCTGAATCGACCTCGGAAAGCCCGTAAGGGAGGATTGCGCTTTTAAGTGCTGTGCAGCGTGCAAATGCACCGTACTCGACCGTTTTGACATTGTTGGGGATATAGATGGTCCCCATTGCGTTGTTGTCAGAGAACGAATAGTTGACTATCTTTGTAACTGATGCGGGGATAGTCACCTTGTTTTTATGCTCGGGGCAGAAAAGAAGCGACGTTTTGCTCTTGTTGTAAAGCACGCCGTTCACAGATGCATAGGTCTTGTTTGCGGTGGATACGTTTATATCCGTGAAATTTTTAAGTGTGTAATGAAAGTCACTACTTGACTTGCCTGTCACGTCATAACCTGCGATCAAGCTGACCCCTGCGCCGACATTGATTGTCTTGAGTGCAGGGCTGCTTTCCATGGAGAACGCCTTGATGGTCGTAACCGAATCGGGAATGTTCAGCGTACTGATCTTCTTGTTGCAGTCGACTGCATAACTCTCGATAGATTTTACGCCCGAGGGGATAGTATAGTTTACAACACCGCTTGGTACATAGTAGAGCTTTGTACCGTCTTTGCTCAGAAGCGCGCCGTTTGATGATGAATAGTTCTTGTTGGCTGAACTTATAACGACCTTTTGCAGATTATCACAGCTGTTGAAAGCGTTCGTATTAAGTGATGTAACGGTGCTTGGGATAGTTATGCTTGTTGCGGTACAATATTTGAAAGCGCCGCTTTTGATCGTTTTGACACCCTCGGGAACGACTATCGAAGCGACTTTTTCAGAGTAAAAGCTTGCTGAATCCAAAGATGTTACCTTTTTGCCGCCGATGGAGGCAGGAATGGTTATCGCGGGCACAGTTTTGCTCGTATTGTGATAGAAGACGATCTCTATCGTTCCGTCTGAAAGGATCCTGTAATGGTAATCACCGTATTTGTAGATAGTTTCTGCCGCGCTTGCGCTGATAGACGCAGTATCGGCAAAAAACGACTTCGGAAGGACAGCTGCCGAACCGAACGCCATACAGATCGCCAAGGACATCGAAAGCAGCTTCTTTTTGATTGATAAGCCTTTTTTCATTGTTAAAACCCCTTTTCTTTATTTTTTTGATACACACAGCGGGACACCCCCGCTTGCTTGATTATACCACACCAAAACAGCTATGTCAACAACAAAAAAACACCCGCGCCATTACAGCACGAGTGTGGGATAAAGCGCAGTACCGCACGCTCGGGCGGCTGACACCTTAAATTATCTTATCCGCGATAAACTTTTCAAGCACAGCGTCGATACTTCCGCTGACCTCAAAGACACGGACGTTTTTTGCTATCAGATATGCCGCTGCTCCCTCGCCTATCTTCTGCACAAGCAGCGCATCGCAGTCAGACAGCAGCTCGATGATCTTATCAAAGCGCGTGGTATCGTGCCCGAGCCTGTGCTGACAGGCTGCGACTGCGTCACGCACCTCGATGAAGTCATATCCGCTTTGATTTATATCGTACACGCGGAAAAACTTTGCGTGCCCGAAATGCTCGTTGACCGTAAAGCCGTCAGATGTTGCCACAGCAAGCCTTGCCATAGGATCACTCTCCTTTTGAGCCGTTACTTGTATGTTGCAAGTGCGGTGTTGTAGATGTCCTCTATCACGCGCAGTCCGCCAGAATAGCCGACATAGTTCGTGGTAAGCACGATGCGGTACGGTGTCGGGCAGGCGATGGAAAGAAAGTCTGAATTAATCTCGGCGGCAAGCTCTTTATCCCAGCCGCTTCCGAGGATAAGTCCCCTGCCCTTGTGGTCAAGGCCTCTGATGAGATCCTGCATTGCGCCAGCATCGGGGTCAAAGTAGACGGGTATCTCGCGCTTATCAGATGCCGACTTTATATCAGCCTCGATCTTCTCGCGGTACTTTGCAGGTACGTTATCGACTATGAACTGCTCCTTGGGGACAAGTCCCGTTTCGTGCAGAAGGAACTTTGTCAAACCGGTCACATAGCCTGCATCGTGCAGGATATGCACATAGCTCGGCAGTCCGTAGCGGAACTCCAGAAGGAAGGTAGCGAGGTTGTCGATCTCCTCGTAGTATGCCTTTTCCTCCTCGGCGATGAACGCCCTTGCCTTTTTCTCGTCAATTTCTGCGCCGTTTTCAAGTGCGAAATCAACAACGCCGTTCAAGAACTTTGTAGTTTCATTTGCGCCGATGGGCATATAACCGAACTGATAATACGGCTGACCGTAGCGCCTTTGCAGATTTTTGACTATCGGCTCGCCGTACCAGGGCGAAACAAAGACATTGAAGTTTGCCTTGGGGATAGTCTGCCACTCCTTGACGCCTGCGCTGTGAGGTCCGAAAAGGATATTGACCTTGAGTCCCAGCCCTTCGAGAAGGCGCTTATACTCTTTGAGATTGCCCTTCCAGAACTGATCCTGATAAGGTATTGATGCGATGACGTTTACCAGGTTTTTCTCCGAGCGCGAGGGGTTTTGCTCCTCAAATCTGCTCACATACTGGTCGATTATCGCATTTACTACTGCCGAGTGTGAAACGTAGTTGTTGGACTTGAAGCCTGATGTTTCAACGTGGACTATCGGTCTGTCCTCCTCGTAAAGAAATTCATCCGTGACGCTTGCAACATCATCGCCCACGATGCCTGCGGTACAGCCTGTGACTACTACCTGAAGGTCGGTATCAAGCACCTTGTAGGTGTTTTTGATAAGGGTGCGAAGTCTGTCTGTTCCGCCGAAAACGACCTCCTTCTCGCTGAAGTTGGTACACGGCGCGGTCTCGCCGCCCGCATAGCCTGCGCTGCGCTCGAAAAAGCCTTTTATCATCACTCCGCAGCCCGGACCCGAGTGAAGTATGGGCACTGCACGCGGTATCGCAACGACCGTCTGCAAAGCGCCTATCGCGCAGGTATATCTCTCCTGCTCAATCAATCCTGCCATATATATTCACCTTTACTTTCCCAAGAATGTGTACGGCTCCTGCGCAAGCCACCAGTCTGTATACGGATTTGACGAGTGCTTTGCAAGGTTCTTTACAAACTCGTCGTTCTCGATAGTTTCAAGTATGCGCTCGCCGTAGTTTACAAGTCCCTCGTAGCCCATGCCGAAATGCTCGTCACCGATAAGAAGTGAGGGTATGCCCAGCTTTGCGCCCCACAGTGTCATTCCGCCGTGGCGTGCGAGCAGAATATCGGGTCTTATGCGGTTTAGCACGTTGACAAGCTCGAACTCCTGCTTGTTGCAGACGTTGTAATTGGGGACATCGCCGTAATCCTCAACGGTATGCTTCAGGGTATCCGCGCGCTCGTCCTCGTTATCGTACTGCGGGTCGTGGTGGAAGATAGCTGCGCCCTGCGGCTGCATACCAAGCTCTTTGAGCAGCGCAAGCAGTGAGTGACCGTGAGATGCACCTGCGGTAACGTAGGCGGTCCTGCCCTTGAGCTTTTCACGCAGAGCCTCTATCTTTGGCAGATACTCCTTCTTTTTGCGCGCAAGCAGCTCCTCGACCTCTTTTTCCTTGCCAAGTATCTGACCAAGCTCTCTGAACCAGCGGTCTGTCTGCGCGATGCCGTACGGCGGTGAGTTTCTTATCTCGGGTACGCCGAATGACTGCTCGAGCGCTGCGCCAAGGTAGCTGCCAAGCGTTGAGCAAGCCTGCACGGTGAGCGCTGCCTCGCTGGAATAGCTGAGGCTGTCAACGGTCGCAAAGGGGGTGATGTAATTTGGCTCGTAGCCAAGCTCTGCGAACCACTCGCGGAAGATATCGCTGCCCCAGAAGTTTATGACGTTGATGATGTTCCTTTTCTGTCTTGCGGGTTTGATTATCTTTCTTGCGATGCCGTGGTAGCCTGCATCAAATCCCGATGTCCACATCTTTGAACGGAAGCCCTCGCAGAATACTGCGACAACGGGTATGCCAAGCTCCTTTTCTGCGGCGTTGGTGACGCTTTCAACATCGTCACCGATTATGCCTGCCGCACAGGTAGTGATGACGAATATCGCCTTTGGCTTTGCGCGCTTGTACACCTCGCGTATCGCTGATTCAAGCTTTTTTGCGCCGCCGTAGATGGTATCCTTTTCTTCAAGGTTGGTAGAGAATATCTTTCTCTGCGTTGGGTGGTCGAGCTGACGCAGGTATGCGTTCACGCGGTAGGTAAATGCGAACTCGTGCAGACAGGTCGAGCAGCCGACAGGTCCGTGTGAGATTATCGCCGCGTCCTGAATAAGCGTGAGGGTACAAGCGGCATTTGACGTTCCGCAGCCAAGGCACTGGCTGAACGAACGGCTCTTATCCTTCAGCTTTGCGCAGCCCGAGCAGGCTGAAACAAGCTCTTTAGCCGTTCCCTGAAAGCCCGTTATCGAGCCAAGACGTATCTCTCTTATTTCGACCTCGGGTATATTCAAATTGACTTTACTCATAAAGCACTCTCCTATTAAATCCTGTAATCGTCCTCGATGTTCTCCATAAGTCCGTACTCAAAGAGTATCTCTTCAAGTCTTTCCTGGGTCATGGGCTTGGGAATAACGAACATATCGTTCTGCTCTATCTTCTCTGCGAGCGTTCTGTACTCGTCTGCCTGGCGCGACTGCGGGAAATGCTGGATAACTGTCTTTTTCCTTATCTCTGCGCGCTGAACATCGTTATCACGCGGGACGAAGTGTATCATCTGTGTGCCGAGCTCCTTTGCAAAGGCTCTTACAAGCTCTGCCTCGCGGTCAACGTTTCTGCTGTTGCAGATGATGCCGCCCAGCCTTACACCGCCCTGACGGGCATATCTTGCGATACCCTTTGAGATATTGTTTGCCGCATAAAGCGCCATCATCTCGCCGCTGGCTACGATGTATATCTCCTTTGCCTTGCCCTCGCGTATCGGCATTGCAAAGCCGCCGCAGACAACATCTCCAAGGACATCATAGAACACATAGTCAAGATCCTCGGTGTATGCGCCAAGTCTTTCGAGCAGTCCGATAGAGGTGATGATACCGCGTCCTGCGCAGCCCACGCCAGGTTCAGGTCCGCCCGACTCAACGCACTTTGTGCCCATAAAGCCTTCTTTGAGGATAGAGTCAAGCTCTATATCGTCCTCGCCCTGATCGCGCAGAGTGTCAAGGACGGTCTTCTGGTGAAGTCCGCCAAGCAGGAGCCTTGTAGAGTCTGCCTTTGGGTCGCATCCTACTACCATAACGTGATTTCCTCTTTCGACAAGTCCTGCGGTGAGGTTCTGCGTGGTGGTGGATTTTCCGATACCGCCCTTACCGTAAATTGCGATCTGTCTTAATTCTTTAGCCATGTTACTTTCCTCCATATCCATATCTGTATCAACCGTGTGAAAACGTATCTTTTTTTGAGAGCCTTTGCAGATCAAGGTATACCCTGTCTCCAAAGTCCTCGCCGCCGGGTATGCCGACCGCATCTGCGCGGCATCTCTGGCAGTGCCTGAAAACATCTATGTACTTTGATGCTTTGAGTATCGCCCTTTCAAGCTCCATACAATCGGGCTCGCGGCAAGTGCTGAGCTTATGCTGTGGTATCAGCGGTATGATGTTGTATATGCTCGCCCCTGCCTCTGCGACTGTCCTTGCGATCTGCTCGATGTGACCGTCATTTATACCCGGCACAAGCACGGTATTGACCTTCAGGGTGATGCCTGCATCGCTGACGAGCTTTATCCCCTTGAGCTGCTGCCCGATAAGTATCTTTGCAGCCTCGATGCCCTCGATATGCTCACCGTGCCACAAGATGCCGTCGTTGAGCTGTGCCTCGATCTGCGGATCTACCGCATTGACGGTAACTGTCAGCGAGTCTATGCCGGCATCAATGACCTCCTGCGCTTTTTCGGCAAGCAAAAGCCCGTTGGTGCTCATGCACTTTACAAGCCCGGGGAACTCCTTTTTTATAAGCCTGAATGTTTCAAGTGCAAAGGGGCTTGCGAGGGTATCTCCCGGGCCTGCGATCCCTGCGACCTTTATATCGGGGCACAGCTGCAAGGCTCTGCGGATGGCATCTATCGCCTCCTGCGGCGTGATGACCGTTCTGCTCACTCCCGGGCGCACCTCGTAGCTGTTGAAGCTGCGCTCACAAAATCTGCACTGTATGTTGCAGCTTGGACTTATCGGTAAATGTATGCGTCCGCTGCCGTTTTTTTCGCCTCTGGCAAAGCAGGGGTGCTTTGTCGTCAGCTCCTCGTATGAGATAGCCATTTGTCAACCTCCCATTGTTTTTCCTCCATAAGCAAGCATATCGCCTGCTCGATCTGAAGCGGCATCTGATATACGGCGATGCCTTTTTGTGAGATGTACTCTCTTGCGCCGTATCCTGCGCGCTGTGCGACGATCGCGCTGACATCACAGAGTGTGTCAAGTATCGCATCAAAGCCCGAAAGCTCGTGCGAGCCGCCGCTGCAGGCAGGTGTTACAGTCCTTTGCCCGATGATATCGCAGTCAAGCTTTTGGGTATCAAGGCGGGCGATGTAAAAGCTTTCTGCCGCGCCGAAATGGCTGTCGATATTCACTCCGTCAGAGCTTGCAAATGCTATCAGATAATTCATTTTATCACCGCTATTCAAATAGTCCCGTGCTGAAATATCTGTCTCCGCGGTCGGGGAAAACAACAACGATGTTTCCGCGTTCAAGAGTTTTTGCAAGCTTTAAGGCTGCTGCCATTGCAGCGCCCGATGACGAGCCTGCGATGATGCCCTCCCTGCGCGCAAGCTCACGCACGGTTGAGAACGCCTCCTCGTCATTCACCTTGACGACCTTATCGACAAGACTGATATCCATGGTATCGGGTATAAAATCGTTTCCTATGCCTTCGATGTTGTAATCGAAATGCTCTCCGCCGCCGATGGTCGAGCCCTCGGGGTCTGCAAGCACGCCCTGAACGCTCGGATCCTGCTGCTTGACGTACCTTACGATGCCCGTATAGGTGCCGCCGCTGCCTGCGCCTGCGACGATGTGTGTTACCCTGCCGCCGAGGTCGTCCCAGATCTCCTTGCCCGTAGTTTCAAAGTGGGCAAGAGGATTGGCAGGGTTTTTGAACTGCTCAAGCGAGATAGCGCCGGGTATCTGCCCGCGAAGCTCGTCTGCCTTTCTTACTGCGCCCAGCATTCCCTCTGCGCGCGGAGTGTTTATGACCTCTGCTCCGAGCGCACGAAGAAGCGCCTGCTTTTCTGCGGAGAACTTTGTGGGAACTGTGAAGATGACCCTGTAGCCTTTACCAAGTGCTGCGAATGCTATTCCCAGTCCCGTATTGCCTGCGGTAGCCTCTATGATGGTACCGCCCTTTTTAAGTCTTCCCTCTTTTTCTGCGGCAGCTATCATATACTCGCCTATGCGGTCTTTAACGCTGCCCGAGGGGTTATACATTTCAAGTTTTGCAAAAATATGTACATCGGGGGAGCCCCCCATATTTACAAGCTCAACAAGCGGCGTATTGCCGATGAGCTGATGCATATTATCATACAGCATAGTTTATTACCTCACTCTTTTGACCTTTCGATCGCCTGTTCAAGATCGGAGAGGATATCGTTTATATCCTCGATACCGATGGAAAGTCTTATCAGCCCATCGGTGATGCCGACCTTTTTGCGTATATCCTCGGGAATAGATGCGTGCGTCATTGTAGAAGGGTGACATACAAGTGATTCCACTCCGCCAAGGCTTTCTGCAAGCGTCACAAGCTGAAGGCTCTCAAAGAATTTTTCGATATCATAGCCGTCTTTAAGCTCAAAGGAGATCATCACGCCGCCGTTTTTAGCCTGCGACTTGTTCGTTTCATAGCCCTTGTCGCTCTCAAGACCCGGGTAATGAACGCTCTTGACCGCGCTGTGTTCGCTTAAAAACCTTGCAGCCGCAAGCGCGTTTGAAACGTGTCTGTCAAGCCGAACGGCAAGAGTTTTGATGCCTCTGATAAGCAGAAAGCTGTCAAACGGCGGGAGAACTCCGCCGGTGGAATTCTGCACAAAGGCGATCTTTTCGGCAAGCTCCTTTGTTCTGGCGATCGCAAGACCCGCGACAACATCGCTGTGTCCGCCAAGATACTTTGTCGCGCTGTGGACAACGATATCTGCACCAAGCTCAATAGGTCTTTGCAGGTAAGGTGTCATAAAGGTGTTATCGACTATGACGAGCAGTCCGTGACGGTGTGCGATATCTGCAATCTTTCTTATATCCGTGACGGTCATAAGCGGATTTGCAGGGCTTTCAAGAAGCACCGCCTTTACATCGGGTGCGATGTCCTTTTCAAAAGCCTCGGGGTCTTCGGTATCTGAAATGGTGTAGGTTATATTAAAATGGTCAAAGACGTTGTTCAGCAGCCTGAACGTTCCGCCGTAAACGTTTGAGGAGATAAGCACCCTGTCGCCTGCATGGAGAAGGCTGAGCACCGCTGTTTCAGCGGCAAGACCGCTTGCAAAGGCAAAGCCTGCATATCCGCCCTCAAGCTCGGCGATAAGCTTTTCAAGTGCCTCGCGGGTAGGATTTCCCGTTCTTGAATACTCGTAGCCTCTCATCCTGCCAAGACCGTCCTGCTTGAAAGTCGAGGTCTGGTAGATGGGGACATTGACTGCGCCTGTGCGCTCATCTATCGAAATACCACCGTGAATAAGCGCTGTATCAATACTTTTGTAGGTCATAACTGTCTTTCCTTTCATTTTCATAGTTTACCTATCTGTTTGGTATGGTTTTATTGTAAATGAAAACTTCGGATAAGTCAACCGCAATATGTGATAACGTTATCACGCCGGGCAGTCTGCCGCTTGCGCATAGGCGTTATAGGCGGTGATTATCCGAAGAAAAGGTAACACAAATGTTAAATCAGCATTAAAGAGCTTTGCTTTGTGATAACGTTATCACTCTTGTTACAGAGCTTTTCGCAAATTTGCATAAGCTTTGAGCGCCGATTTGTCGGCATATGTGAGAACGTTATCACGGGTTTCGCAATCTGCGGTCAGATGTAATACTCGGGCTCTGAGATCTCGCTGTAATTACGGCAGCTTTCGCGTATCATCAGCGTACCTTCAAGCTCGATGCGCGAAACGATCTTGTGACCGCCCTTTATCCTGTCAAGCAGCAGCATAAGCGCAAAGCGCACCATATCAGCCTTGGGGAGTGATATCGTTGTCAGCATAGGCTTGGTGTACTGTGCCGCATCTATATCGTCACTTGATATGACAGACGGAAGATACTGCTTCTGCCTGCGCTTACCAAAGGCGTTGATGAAACCTATGGCGAGGATATCATTTGCGCAGTAGACTGCCGTTGGCGGCACTGCGAGCGATCTGAAATAGTCGTATGCGATAAGCCCGTTATGCTCGTTGGGCGAGGTATCAAACACATAGTCGATATCGGGCGCAAGGTGCATATCAGCAAGCGCCGCCTGAAAGCCCGCAAAGCGCGACTCGTTATGGCAGTCGCCCACATACGCGATCTTGGTATGCCCAAGCCTCGCAAGGTAAGCCACAGCCTCGCGCGCGATCCTTTTGCCGTCGCAAAGCACCTCGTCAACCTCGTAATTGGTGGTGTTGCGGTTTATTGATACGATATTTTTCTCCCTTGTTTTAAGCACGCGCAGCGCCCGCCTTGTGACCTTGCCTATGATGATAAGTCCGTCATGCCTTTGTGAGTTTTCGTCATAAAGCGAGTCTACAAGTGCGGTCAATGTTTCCGACCTGCTCGCCTTTTCATCTGAAAACTCTGCATTATGCCAGACGTTTGCGATTATGCATCCGCTGTTTCGCAGCTCCTTTTCAAGCTGCATAAGCAGCTCATCATAGAACGGGTCGGCGGTCTCGCTGGAGAACCTTGTGAGCAATATGTTCACAGAGTATATCTTATCGCCCATACTTCCGCCCGATTTGAGATTTCTCGCATTTGCGTTGGGTATATAGTTTATCTCGCGCGCTGCCTCAAGCACCTTTTTGCGCACCTGCTCGTTTGAGCATCTGTGCTTGGGATCGTTGAGTATCCTGCCGACAGTTGACACGGAAACTCCTGTCATCTGCGCTATTTCTTTCAGTGACACCGACACCCGCTCCTTTCAACATAGTTTTCATATCAAATTACTATGATATTAGCACATCAGTATCACTATGTCAATACTGTAATTGTTAATTTTTATCCCAGCAGCAGTCGCATCTGGTACCACTGCACACCGCCGATGACCGAGCCGCTGCTTATACCCTCGTTTACAAAGCCGAACTTTTCGTAGTAGGTGATAAGCTGCTGCTTGCAGGTCAGCACGACGCCCTTTCTCCCCTGAAGTCCTGCCTGCCTGATAAACTCCTTGAGGAGCCTTTGTGCAAAACCCCTTTGTCTGTACTCAGGCAGGGTGCATAAGCCGAAGACCATCTGCCACGCGCCGTTTTCATCGTGCATATAAGCGCTGCGGTACATTTCATCGGTAAGGTCGCGGCGGTCGGTGGTAAAGCCGTTTATGAACGCTGCCGCATTTGAGTATTCATCACACATTATCATAAAATGATCGGGAAAGGTACGCAGGCGATCTCTGAAAACCTCTCTGCCTGCTGCCTGTCCCTGCGGAAAGCATATGCTTTCTATCTGCGCGATCTGATCCAGATCGCTTTGCGCTGCTTTTCTAATGAACATATTTACCCCTTTTCTCTCACAAGACTTGAATTTTGCATACAAAGCACAACATCTGCATCACTGCGGGCGAACAGCTCGTGAGTGACGATAACTACTGCCGCACCTGCCTGCGCCGATGCGTGAAGCGTTTGCACGACAAGCTTTGCGCATTCATCGTCAAGATCGTTTGTCGGCTCGTCGGCAAAGATTACAGATGGCGAATTGACAAGCGCGCGTGCAAGCGAAAGCCTGCGCAGCTCTCCGCCCGAAAGCACGTTTGCGCGCACATCGGCAAGCTCGGTAAGTCCGAGAAGATCGATCAGTTCATCCGCCCTTGCGCTGTCAACGGGCTTTTCGCTGACCGCCGAGGGCAGAAGGATATTCTCTCTGACAGTCAATGTGCCGACTGCGCTGTGCATCTGCGGGATATACCCGACGCTTAAACACCGCAGGGCTGAAAGCTCGCGGTCGGAAAGAGAGTATATATCCCTGCCGTCATAGCTGACGCTGCCGCTGCTTGGAGAAAGTATGCCTGCAAGGATATTCATAAGCGTGCTTTTTCCGCTGCCCGAGCGCCCGTATATCACATAGACCTTTCCGCCCTCGATAGAAAGGTCGGTATCCGAAAGCACCTGCACGAAGCCCTTGCCGCCCTTGCCGCGTTTATAGCTTTTGCTGATGCCTTTTGCTGTGATGATCATTTAGCTGTCACCCTCTCTGAGTATTCTGCCCGTGTCGATGCGGCTGAGCCTGTACGCCGAGTACGCAGATGCAAGCGGACCTGTCACGCACACCGCTGAAAATGCGATAAGCGCATACCCTGTCACAGAAAGAATACCGGGCGAAAGCATCGGAAGATCTGCTTTTTTCTCGATAAGCGCGCCGAACGGGAATACTGCCGCAGATGCAGCTGCTATCCCTGCAAGCGCACCGATAACGCAGATCACAAAAGCCTCGCCAAGCACCTGCCGAGCAAGTCTTGCGCGTGAAAATCCTATAACGCGCAGCAGTGCAAACTCGCCCTTGCGTTCATTTGCAAGCGCTGTGAAAACAACGAGCATTATCACCGCCGAAAGTATGCACACCGCCGCGATAAGTATGGTTATACCTGCCGAAAGCACAGACAGCTTATCCGCTGTGCCTGTTATCATTGACCTTGTACGCACCGCCTGCACGCCGTCTATGTCAAGATTTATCTTCGCCGTGACCTCGTCGATATCATAGCCCTCGCGCACTTTTATATAGACCGAGGAGATAACGTCATCGGGACTTTGCTTTGAAAGCACCGAGATACCCTTTGACTGCGCGGCTCTGATAAGTCCCTTGACGGTATCGCTGCTTGCATAGACCGCCGTATCAACACCTGTGCCTGTTGACTCAAGCTTGCCGACCGCCTTGCACTCAACGCCGTAAAGCTTGAATATCTGACCGACCTTTGTGGTGAGCTTTGAGCCGACTATTATCTCGTTTTGCCCCAGTCTTTTGCTGTAAGAGTTTTGCAGCCACGGCTTGACGGAGATATCCGTATCCTCGTCAAAGCCGATTATCTGCACCTTTGCGCTGCAGCACTCGGAGCTTGCCGATACAAGAAAATACTGCGATGACTGCTTTTCTACTCCGTCGATCTTATCAAGTTCATCGCTGACCGACTTATCCATATAAAAGTATCCGACAGTTCCCTGAAGCAGCATTTCTTCAAGCTTTGTCTTTTCGCCGGCGCTTTTGGGTACCACGATGATGTCCGCGCCCAGACGCTTTTCAAGACTGCTTATGCCGTTATCAAGGCTTGCCCACACAACTGCGCCGCCGTACACCGCGCCTGACATTATCGCGCAGATGAACAGCAGCGCAAGGCTGCGCAGAGGTCTGCCTGTTATACTTTTTAAGAGCAGCTTTTTGATGCTCATTGTGATCTCTTCTTCCCGATAAGTACAAAGCCTGCGATGACATCTGCAAGCGACAAAACTGCGAGCAGCACCGATATTACGATGACCGCGGGCTTGAAGGCCGTGTGGCACGCCATATCCTTCATCATGCAAAGGTTTATCGCAGTACCCGGGATGAACGCTGCGGCAGCTGACAGGGCAAAAATGCCTATCGAAAGACCTGTTCTGATGTTATCATCGCGCAGAACTATGCGCGCAAGTGCAAGCACGGTCAGCACTATGCCGACAAGCACGACTGCATTCTGTGCCCAATGGCAAGCCATGAACTTTCCGTCCATACCGCCGCACGCTTTAAAAAATGTAAATGCTCCTATCGTCAGCACAAGGGCTGCGACGCCCTGTGCAAGACCTAATATCGTTCTTTTCATATTCTTTCTTCACTTTCCTTTTTGCAGGCAATACCGCAGACCGTTGTGAGTCAGCAGGCGGCTGTGCGGTGATGCCTATATAATATATTCGGGCTGCGGCTGTGCCTGCGCAAGCTCGAAAAATTCAAGTATAGATTTTCGCAGGGCAAGAAACTCCCCGCCGCCCCTGTGACGAGGTCTTGGCAGGTCAACGTTTACGATGCTGCTTATCTTGCCCGGGCGCGGTGTCATTATCACGATGCGGTCGCTGAGGTATATCGCCTCGTCGATGTCGTGTGTGACAAGTATCATAGTCGTGCCCTTTTGCTTCCACAGCTCGAGGAGCTTATCCTGAAGGTCTGCCCTTGTGAAAGAGTCAAGCGCGCCCATCGGCTCGTCAAGCAACAGGGCTTTGGGCTCGTTTATCAGCGCCCTTGCTATTGCGACTCTTTGCGCCATGCCGCCCGATATCTGATGCGGGTAGGCGCTCTCGAAGCCGTCAAGCCCGACCAGCGAGATATAGTCGCTGACCTTTGACCTGTTACGCTTGAACACTCCCCTTGCCTTCAAGCCGTATGCGATGTTCTTTTCGACCGTCAGCCACGGGAAAAGCCCTCCCTGCTGAAAGACATATCCGCGCTCGGTCGAGACGTCCTTTATTGCGCGCTCGTCGATAGAAAGCTCGCCCGACTGCGGTTTATCAAGTCCTGCGATAAGGCGCAGGAGCGTTGTCTTTCCACAGCCCGAGGGACCGATTATCGAAATAAACTCCCCTGCCTTTATATCGAGGCTGACATCGGCAAGCGCGTTGACGGTATTGCCGTCGGTATCGGTGTAAACCCTGTTCACGCGCGATATGCTGATACTGCTGCTCATTTTTTCAACACTCCCTCCTGCCATCTTAACGTGCGCTTTTTGATGATGCCGATAAAATGATTTATCAGCGAGAAAAGCACTGCCATCACCACGATAGCCGCAAGCACTTTATAGTATGCACTCCATACCTTTGACTGATTGATGTAGTAGCCAAGTCCGCCCGGCTGACCGAGCATCTCGCTCATTACAAGCGTTGTGAATGCCATCGCATTTGCAGAGCTTATGCCTGTGAAGATATCCGGCATAGCGTGGGGTATCGCAACGTGAGTGATAAGTCCTATCTGTCCGCTGCCGAGTATGCGCGCTGCCTCGTAGGTCTGCTTGGGCGTTGACTGTATGCCCTGCGCAGTGAGAAATGCTATCTGGAACCACGCACATATCACTATCAGAAATACCGCTGCGGTGAATGAATTCGGCAGCAGCGTGAGGGCAAATGGCATCCACGCGACCGCAGGCACAACGCCCGTTATTTTAAGCACGGGATACACCCAGTAGTAGACCTTCGGGAACCAGCCGATAAGTATGCCTGTACCTACGCCAAGCAGCACACCGCAGGAAAAGCCTGCCGCATAAAGCCGCAGCGAGTACAGTGTGTTTTGCACCACATAATCGCCGTCGGCAAGGTATGCCTCAATGACCTGCGCAGGACCGGGGAAAAACGGCTGGGCAAACCATTGCAGCTTTGTGCCGCCGATATCCCACAGTGCAAGTGCGATGCCTATTGCAAAGCGGAAAGCCGCATTTTTGCAGTACAGCTTTCTTCTTGCCCTGTCAAAGAACGCACGCAGCCCTGCCGCGCCGTAGATAAGCATAAGCACGGCGATAACAAAAATATACGCATCGTTTATCGTGAGGTCGATGTTAAGACCGAAAATGCCGAGCGTATAGGTCTTGAACTCAACGGCTGCCTTCTGGGGAAAGGCGATATTGACGATGATCGCGATGATAAATCCCGACAGGGTGAGCAGCACCTTCAGGGCAAAGAAGCCATTGTGCTTATAGCCCCACCTGACTGACTTTTTTGTATTCCCGGCGGCTGTATCGGCTGCCTTCAGCGGCAGTGCAGCAGCATTATCCATAAGTATCTCTCCTGACCTTTGAACTCAAAGGGCGGCTTTTTTTCACCGCCCGAATGATGTTTTATTTTACGTCTACCTTCTGATAGATCTTCTTTGCAAATTCGTTCGGATCGCTCTTGAGGTAGCCTATCTTTGACAAGCCGTCAACGAAGTACTTAACATCGTTTTCAACGCGCTCGTCCCAGCTTTCGTTATGCTTATCCGCCGACGGATAGCCGTAGCTTTTTACAAGTGAGACTGCAAGCTCCTTATCCTCGATAGCGGCATACTTTTTGTTGACGATGATATCCACGGTCTTTTCGGGATTTTCATAGATCCACTCCTGCGCTTTGCGGTATGCTCTCAAAAGTGCAGCGACCTTTTCGGGTTCTTCGTTCAGCACCTTTGATGACGCATAAAGGAAGCAACAGAAATGATCCTTGAAGTATTCATCGGTGCCAAGGTCAAACAGTATACGAACATCGCCTGCTTTTTCGTGGATAGAGCCAAGGGGATCCCACAGAGCCGCAACGTCTATCTCGCCCTTTGCGAGTGCCTCAAATTCAAGATTGCCGTCCGAATAAGGCAGGAATGTCACCTCGCCCTTTGCGGGATCTGCGGAAATGCCAGCGTTTTCAAGCCACAGTGAAGCCACCTGATGCGGTGTGCCGCCTATCTCGTCAACGCCTATCTTTTTGCCCTTGAGGTCCTGCACGGTCTTGATGTCGGAATCGGGTTTGACTGCGAACTTGATACAGCCCTCGTGCAGACCGTCAACGACCTTTACGTCTATGCCGTTCTCTATCGACGGGAAGAACTGGAAGTCGCCGTTGACTATGGGGATAGAGCCGTTGTTCAGACCTATCTTTCTTGCCTCGAAATCGGTGGAGATAAGGTTCACATCAAAGCCCTCGTCTGCAAAATAGCCGTTTTCGTAGGCGATGTAGATGGGTGCGCCGCAAAGTGCGCCGTCTTTTCCCGGGATATCTATTTTGCCGTATTTGTAGTCTGACCTGCTGTTGCTTGCTGATGCTGTGCTGTCTGCCTTTGAAGAGTCAGACTTTGACTCGCTGACCGAGCAGGATGCAAGCAGCACCGCCGACAGAACAAATGACAGTATTTTTACTCTTTTCTTCATTACTTTCCTCTCCTTTTTTACTCAAATCATTTTTTTGCTGATGCAAGGCTTTTTGCAGCGGGTATCCTTGCGATAACTCCTTCATACAGCAGCACACCGAACAAAACTCCGCCGATGCCCTGAACGATGTTGCCTGCAACGCCTGTGAGCGCTGTTGCAGCGGATGAATAAAGGAATGACTCGTACACCGCGTAGCCTATGACCATCACGCACTCTGCTGCTATTGCAGAAATTATCCTGCCTGCAAGTGACGGAAGCCTTTTTCTGAGGCTCCTGAAAACTGCAAATGCCGCGGCTGCCATAAGACCTTTTATTATAAATGTAGGTATCACATACACCGTGTATCCTGCGAAAAGGTCTGACAGCGACGAGCCTATGCCTGCCGCTGCGCCGCCGTAAAGAGGTCCGAGCAGCCAGCCCGCGATGTTCACAAAGCAGTCACCGAGGTTGATATAGCCCTTTGTCGGGGTGGGTATGCGTATCATCATAGTCGATACGGTTATGATAGCTGCAAAAAGTCCTGCAAGAACAAGAATTATTATCTTATCATTTTTTCTTCTGCCCATTTCATATTACTTCCTTTCATTTATTCTTACAGCAGACCTGCTGCCTTGAAGGCTTGCTCAAGGTCGGCGATAAGGTCATCTGCGTCCTCAAGACCTGCGGAGATGCGCACAAGGTTGTGAGGGATATCGGCAAGCTTTAACTCGTCCTCGTTGAGCTCGCTGTGGGTTGTGTTTGGCGAATCGACTATAAGCGAACGCGCATCACCGAGGTTAACGTGGTAATGGAACAGCTTTATGCTGTTGATGAACTTTGCCTCCTGCTCGGGTGTACCCTTTACGCCGAAAGAAAGAACTCCGCCGCCGCCGTTGGTGAGGTGTTTGTCTGCAAGCGCTTTGAACTTGTAGCTTGCAAGGCTTGGGTGACGTACCCACTCGACTGCGGGCGAGCTTTCAAGGTAAGCTGCTATCTTTGCTGCATTTGCGCTCTGCTTTGCAACACGCTCCGAAAGCGTTTCAAGACCGATTATGCCAAGGTAGGCATCCTGCGGAGAAAGTGCTGCGCCGAGCAGGTTGAGGTACACGAGCGTTGCGCGGAAAATAAAGAAATTATCGGGGAAAACATCTGCGGTGGACTTGCCGCCGAGCATTACTATCGGCTCAAAGAACTGGGGATACTTTTCCTTTGTATAAAGGCTCATATCGCCGTTGTCGAGGATAAGTCCCGCGATGATGTTGCCGTGTCCCGTAAGCGCCTTTGTCGCCGAGTAGACAACTATATCAGCGCCGTGCTCGAGCGGTCTGTAAAGGTATGGCGTTGCAAGGGTGTTGTCAACTACGACAGGCACGCCGTGCTTGTGTGCGACCTTTGATATCTCATCTATATCGAGAAGATATGCGTTAGGGTTGCTTATCGACTCAACGTAGACAGCCTTTACATCATCTGTTATCTGCTCCTCAAGCTTTTGCGGATCAAGCACCGCATCGGTGAGCTTGATATTTATGCCAAGCTCGGGGAAAAGTCTGTCAAAGGCATCTATCGTGCCGCCGTAAAGATAAGGAGATGCAAGTATCGTGCCGCCCTTTGATGCAAGGTTGAGCAGCGTATAGCTGATAGCTGCCATTCCCGAGCCAACTGCGACTGCGTTCTTTGCGCCGTCAAGAGCCTTTACTCTCTCGGCAAAGTATGTGACGGTCGGGTTGCCTACCCTTGTGTAAAGGTAGCCTGCCTCCTTATAGGTGAACAGGTTCTGTGCGTGCTGTGTGTCTTTGAAATCGTACGCTGTGGTCTGGTAGATCGGCGGTGAGATAGCAAGATTGTTGTCATGCGGATCGTAGCCTGCCTTGATCTTTTTTGTGTCAAATTTTAATTCTGCCATAAGATTACTCCCTTTCGGTTTTTGGATTTCGTTTTCTGCGATGTGTTCAGTGTAGCCCAAAACTTCGCGCCGGTCAACAAAAAAACGTGACATCGTTATCATCACAAGGCTTGCGCAAGGGCGGTTTTGTGCGATTTGCAGGACTTGGGCAGACGAAAAAACAAGCATCAGGTGCAGCACACAGGCAAAATATGATAACGTTGTCTGTGCGGTCAAAATGACGTTTGCGGCACATTTATGCTGTGCGCGCTTTGGCGGTGCGGTGAAAAATCGTGATGTTATAAGAAATCGTTATCATAAATAGGCTTTGCTATAAAGTCAGTCTATAACTGATAATAAAAACAGCATATTGCCCGGGGCGAAAAATTCAGGGCGGGCGTATCTTGACAAGAGCCTGCAAGTGTGGTACTATTTTTCGAGAAATGTGGAAAGGGGCGGTCGATTTGACTTTGATCCAGATATCCTACGCGCTGACTGTCAAGCAGTACGGCTCGATGAACAAGGCAGCGGAGCATCTCGGCATATCACAGCCGACGCTGACGAGCGCTGTACGCGAGCTTGAAAAAGAGATAGGCATACAAATATTCCTGCGCACACACAAGGGCGCTGTTCCGACCGCAGAGGGTGAGGATTTTCTGCGCCAGGCTGCACAGCTTTACAGGCAGTACGAGCTTGTCTGCGAAAGGTACGCGGGGAATGAAAAAAAGCGCAAGTTCGGCGTATCGACACAGCACTACACCTTTGCGGTGAACGCTTTTATAAATACGGTAAAGCAGTTTGACACGCTTTTGTTCGATTTTGCGATACGCGAAACGCAGACGCAGAATGTGATAAGAGATGTGGGAAGCCTTAAAAGCGAGATAGGTGTGCTTTACATAAGCAACCTCAACCGCAAGCTGATAAGCAAGCTGCTTGACGAGTACGAGCTTGAATTCACCGAGCTTATAAAGTGCCGCGCGTATGTTTATATGTACTGCGGTCACCCGCTTGCAAAGGAGCCCTCGCTCAGCCTTGAACAGCTTGGCGAGTACCCCTGCCTTTCATTTGAGCAGGACGGCACCGACGGCTTCCTTTTTGCCGAGGAGATACTCAGCGAGAACAACTATCCGCGCACTATCAGGGCTACCGACAGGGCGGCTATGGGCGAGCTTATGCGCACGCTCAACGGGTACACGCTATGCTCGGGGATACTCTCAAGGGACGGCAGCTCAAACGAATATGTGGTCGTGCCTTACAGGGAGGACAGCGAGAATCCCAACAGCATAATGCACATTGGCTACATCACAAAAAAATACAGCGCAAAAAGCGAGATATGCAGGACATATATAGGCGAGCTTGAAAAGAGCCTTGAACAAAGCACGGTCGGCTGACGCGCTTACAAGGGAGGATATGAAAAATGACTCTGAACCAACTCAGATACATAATCGAGGTCGCCGATACAGGCTCTATGACCACGGCGGCTAAAAATCTGTTTATCGCACAGCCGAGTCTTTCAAAGGCTGTTGCCGAGCTTGAAAAGGAAATGGGGATAACCATTTTTGCTCGCAGCAACAGAGGCGTTTATCTGACCGAGGAGGGTACGCGGTTTTTGTCGTACGCAAGGCAGATAACCGAGCAGACGGAGCTGCTTGAAAACGAATACAAGGCTGCTCCCCCGCCAAAGAGAGTTTTCTCGGTATCATCGCAGCACTACGCTTTTGTGGTGAACGCTTTCGTTGAGCTTGTGCGCGAGTACGGCAGGGACAAGTATGAATTCACGCTGCGCGAGCTCAAAACGGCAGAGATAATCGAGGACGTGCGCACCCACCGCAGCGACATAGGTATACTTTATATGAGCAAGTTCAACCGCGAGGTGCTGCGGCATATCCTGCAAACACAGGAGCTGCGCTTTGAAAAGCTGTTCACAGCAAAGCCGCACGTTTTTGTCAGCAAGACTAATCCTCTGGTGCACAAAAAAAGCGTCACGCTGGGCGACCTGAAGGGGTATCCGCGCCTTACCTATGACCAGGGGCTGAAGAACTCGTTTTACTTTGCGGAGGAACTGCATATTACGGAGGATTCGCCGAAAAATATTGTTGTTTCGGACAGGGCGACGCTGTTCAATCTGCTTATCGGGCTTGACGGCTACACCATTTCCTCGGGCGTGATGAGCAGAGATCTCAACGGAGATAACATCGTGGCGATACCGCTTAAAAGCGATGAAAGAATGGACATCGGCTACATCGTCAGCACCGACATGCCAAGCGATGCGATGACCGAAAGATACCTTGAACACCTTAAAAGCTACATAGCAAATTACAGCGGCTGATATAGCTTTTAGCTATGGTGGGTGATGAATAATAAATATTTTACATTCCACGGAACGTGTGCTATAATTCAAGCATATTAACCTACTAATCAGGTGTGAATATAGGAGGAATGTAAAATGAAAACATCAATAATAGGCTACCCGAGGATTGGTGAGCTGCGCGAGCTGAAATTCGCGGCAGAAAAATATTTCCGCGCAGAGATAGGCGCTGACGAGCTTGAAAAGACCGCAAGGCAGATAAGGCTTTATAATTATGATCTGCAAAAGGCAAACGGTATCGACTTTATACCGTCAAACGATTTTTCGTATTACGACAATGTGCTTGACACAGCCTTTCTTCTCGGTGCTGTGCCGCAAAGATACACACAGCTCGGGCTGGGTACGCTTGACACCTACTTCGCCGCAGCGAGAGGTTACCAGGGCGAAAAGGGCGACGTAAAGGCTCTTGCGATGAAAAAGTGGTTCAACACGAACTATCACTATATCGTTCCCGAGATAGATGACGACACGCAGATAAAGCTGGCAGGAACCAAACCGCTTGACCTTTACAAAGAGGCAGCTGATGCAGGTGTGCAGACAAAGCCTGTGCTTATCGGTCCCTACACGTTTTTAAAGCTTGCATCGTACAAGGGTGCAAAGCAGGCTGCCGATCTTGCGGAGGATACCGCGGCGGCATACGGCGAGCTTGTACAAAAGCTTGCAGCGCTGGGTGCGCAGTGGGTTCAGCTTGACGAGCCTTCACTTGTAAAGGATATGACGGCTGAGGATATTGACCTGTTTGTATCGCTGTATAAGAAGATACTCGCTGCAAAGGGCGGCGCAAAGGTGCTTTTGCAGACCTACTTCGGCGATGTTCGTGACTGCTATGAAAAGATCATCTCGCTTGATCTTGACGGCATCGGGCTTGATTTTACAGAGGGCAAAAAGTCGCTCGGGCTTATCGGAAAGTACGGCTTCCCGAAAGGCAAAACGCTCTTTGCGGGAGTTGTGAACGGCAAGAACATCTGGCGCAACGATTACAAAAAAACTATCGGCATAATACGTGAGCTTGAAAAGTACACGCAGGATATCGTTATTTCAACGTCCTGCTCGCTGCTGCACGTTCCGTGTACGCTTGATAACGAAACAAAGCTTTCGGAGGAGTACAAAAAGCATTTCGCATTTGCAAAGGAAAAGCTCGGCGAGCTTGCACAGCTCAAAGAGATCCTTGACAGCGGCGATGTGCAGAGCTCACCCTTGTACATTCACAATACTGCACTTCATTCAGAAAAAAGAGCCGGCACGAATGACGAGGTAAGGGCAAGGACGGCGGCGCTGACTGAGGGCGACCTCACACGTCTGCCGCAGTTCGCACAGCGCGAAAAGATACAAAGGGAAAGGTTCTCGCTGCCGCTTTTCCCGACGACGACTATCGGCTCGTTCCCGCAGACAAGCGATGTCAAGTCCGCAAGAAAGGCTTACCGCACAGGCGAGCTTTCACAGAAAGATTACGAGAGCTTCATAAAGGACAAGATAGCGCAGTGCGTTGCGCTGCAGGAGGAGATAGGGCTTGATGTTCTTGTACACGGTGAGTACGAGAGAAACGATATGGTGGAGTATTTCGGCGAGTGCCTTGACGGGTTTTTGTTCACCGAAAAGGCGTGGGTGCAGTCCTACGGCACACGCTGCGTAAAGCCGCCTGTTGTATGGGGCGATATTTCAAGGGCAAAGCCGATGACGGTCAGGTGGTCGGTATACGCACAAAGCCTCACAGACAAGCCTATGAAGGGTATGCTCACGGGCCCTGTGACGATACTCAACTGGTCATTCCCGCGTGAGGATATATCGCTCAAAGAGAGCGCTTTTCAGATCGCACTTGCTATACGCGAGGAGGTGCTTGACCTTGAAGCAAACGGCATAAAGATCATCCAGGTCGATGAAGCGGCTCTGCGTGAAAAGCTGCCGCTGCGCAAAGCTGACTGGAAAGAGGATTATCTTGACTGGGCTATACCTGCATTCAGGTTCGTTCACAGCGGCGTTAAGCCCGAAACGCAGATACACACGCATATGTGTTACAGCGAGTTTGCCGACATCATCACCTACATTGACGATATGGACGCAGATGTTATCACCTTTGAGGCATCGCGCTCGGATCTGACGATACTTGATGTGCTGAAGCAAAATGATTTCCGCACGCAGGTAGGTCCGGGTGTTTACGATATTCACTCGCCAAGAGTTCCTTCAAAGGACGAGATAAAGAAGGCTATCGACAAGATGCTGACGCGCATACCCGCACGCAAGCTCTGGGTAAATCCCGACTGCGGACTTAAAACAAGAGGCACGACAGAGACCGCTGCAAGTCTTAAAAACCTTGTCAGCGCTGCAAGAGAGGCAAGAAATGAAAACAGCTGAGCTATTCAAAAAAAAGACCGTTTTTTCGCTTGAGGTATTTCCGCCAAAGCCCGATGCTGACGAAAGCGTTATCTACGATACGCTGCACAGTCTTTCGGATATATCCCCCGATTTTATAAGCGTCACATACGGTGCAGGCGGCGGAAAAAACGGCTGCAAGACGATACAGATAGCAACGGATATACAGCACAGATTCGGTGTGCCAAGCGTTGCACACCTGCCCTGCATAGACCTTGAAAAGCAGCAGGCGGTGCAGATACTTGACAGCATCGCAGAGGCAGGCATAAAAAATGTGCTTGCGCTGCGCGGTGATATAGCGCAGGGGCAGAGCGCGACAGGCGATTTTCGCCACGCAAGCGAGCTTATCACGTTTATAAAGCAAAGGTATGACTTCAACATCATCGCTGCCTGCTACCCCGAGACTCACCCGGAAAGCACAAGCGCTGTTGACGACATAAAATGGCTGCGCCACAAGGTAGACTGCGGTGCAAACCACCTTATCACACAGCTTTTTCTTGACAACGCCTACTTCTTTGATTTTCTCGAAAAGGCGCGCATTGCGGGAATAGATGTTCCCATCGAGGCAGGCATAATGCCCGTCACCAACAAGCGGCAGATAGAGAGAATGGTAAAGCTGTGCGGTGTTGCGCTGCCCAAAAAGTTTATGCGCGTGCTTGAAAAATACGAGCATAACGAGCAGGCTCTGCGCGATGCGGGCATTGCTTATGCTATCGACCAGATAACCGACCTTATTGCGCAGGGCGCGGACGGGATACATCTTTACACTATGAATAATCCCTACATCGCCCACAGGATATATGATGCCGTCCACAATCTTATCAGCGTATACCCCGATGCTGTCTGAATGACGGCAAAGCGCGCAGGCAAAAGGTCTGCGGTACAATGCCTTTTCATATCACCATCAAAAAGTAAAAGCTGTGTGAAAATTTTTTCGTGAGATTTTCACATAGCTTTTAACTTGCTTTAATGTTCGTGCTTTATTATTGGTTACAACGAAACACGAAAGGACCAAAAAGTATGAACACATATTATAACTTTGACAATAACAGCAATTACGAACAGCAGGGCGCACAGAGTACTTATCAGATACCGCAGGTACAGCCAAAGGCGGCAGTCAGGAAAAAGTCGGGCGGTGCAAGAGTTGCGGCACTCGCGCTTTGTTTTTCACTTCTCGGCGGTGCGGTCGGCACGGGCGGTACATATATGCTGATGAACGGCTCGAACAACTCTTCCGCTGTTGCATCGTCAGACAGCTCTTCAAGCAAGCAGGAAAAGCCTGTTGTGCTCAACACGGCAGTTCCCAAGGACAGCGAATCCTCGTCCACTTCGGATAAAGAGGTCACAAAGGCGGGCAAGATGACTGCGGCAGAGGTCTACAAGGCAAATGTCGATTCGACAGTCGGCATAACGACCTCGATAAACACCAACTACTTCGGCTACAAGACTACCGCGGCGGCTTCGGGCTCGGGCTTTATAATCTCCAAGGACGGCTATATCGTCACTAACTATCATGTTATTGATGATGCCAACAAGATAACAGTCACCCTCTACAACGGCAAAAAGTATCAGGCAGAGCTTATCGGCGGCGACGAGGCTAACGATGTTGCGGTGCTGAAGATCGAGGCAGACGACCTCAAGCCCGTAACGCTTGGTTCGTCAACGGCTCTTAACGTCGGTGATGACGTTGCGGCTATCGGAAATCCTCTCGGGGAGCTGACATTCTCGCTGACAACGGGTGTGGTAAGCGCACTTGACAGGACTATCACCACGCAGAACTCCACAATGACGCTGATACAGACTGACACGGCTATCAACTCGGGCAACTCGGGCGGTGCGCTGTTCAATATGAACGGCGAGGTCATCGGCATAACCAACGCAAAGTACTCGAGCTCGGGTTCGTCGTCTTCTGCATCTATCGACAACATCGCCTTTGCAATACCTATCGACAACGTGAAGTCTATCATCGAGAGCGTCATAGGCAAGGGCTATGCTGAAAAGCCGTACATAGGCATCGGCGCGGAGGACATTACCGATCAGACGCAGGCGGGCGATTTAAGCTCGGGTGCGGTGATAATGGAGATCTTTGATGACTCCCCTGCTGAAAAGGCAGGACTGAAAGTCGGCGATATCGTGACCGAGATAAACGGCAGGAAGATAAAGTCAAGCGCCGAGATGACCTCGGTAGTCAAAGCCTCAAAGGTCGGCAGCAAGCTTGTGTGCAAGGTTTACAGGGACGGCGGGTTCATCGAGATAACCATTACGGTCGGACAAGGCAGCACAAGCACAAGCAGCAGCCAGAGCCAGAGCAGCGAAAAGTCATCGAAAAAGCAAAGCGATGAATTTGACGATGATCTGTACGATCAGTTCCGTGACTTCTACGGCTCACCGCTTTATTAAAACAGCAAAGCAAAAAGAGCACTCACAAAGGAGTGCTCTTTTTTATATGAAAGGGGTGGGATACTGCTTATTCGCAGATAAGCTCTGTGGTGCTTACTGACCTTATCCTCTTTGATGACATATAGGAAAATCCCGCAAAGCAAAGGCATATAACAAGTGCCGGGATAAGCACCTCCAAAGCAGTCAACTTGTGCATAAAATCGGTCATGCCGACTATCGACATAAGCATTGACAAAAGCGGATTTGTCGCAAAGAGCGCGATGATCGTTCCTATCAGGCAGCCAAGCACGCCGATGATAAGAAATCTCACCGAGAACTGCGCACGCAGGTTGCCCGTGGTAAAGCCTGTTGCCTTGAAGATGCCGATGTCTGTGCGCTCGCGCAGGAAGGTCACTTTGCAGATAAGGCTTACCGCTACGAGCAGGAATACCGCTGAAACTCCGACAACGATGCAGATTATCAGCATAAGGAACATATTGACAAGCTCCTCGGTGCTGTCATAGACCGTGGTCTTTTCGGAAGCTTTTGCAATCAGCCTGTCTGAAAAGTCCTTATTGAGCATATTTGCGATCTCGTCGGCTTTGTCCTTATCGTCAAGGTAGATGTTTGTCATAAACGGCTTTATGCCGATCTTTTTTGCGCCCTCGAGAGTCATATAGAATATCCTGCCCGACTGCGCGGTGGACTGCACTATGCCAACTATCGTATAATCAGCTTTTTTGCCGTTGTTGGCGACGGTCATTTTATCACCGATGCCCTTTTCAAGCTCGTCAGCAACTATCTTGGTGATAACTACCTCGTTGTCAAACTCGGCGAGCTTGCCGTTGATGGGCTTGATGTAGCGTTCAAGATTATCGGTCGCGTCAGAGCCGTAAAGGATATCGTCTGCAAGGATATTATCGGTGTAGGCTACAAAGTCTGCCTCGGCTTTGGGGTCTATCTTTGTGAGGCTCTCGCGCACGCGCTGCATATCCGCCTCCTCAAATTCATTGAACAGCTTGGCGGAAACCTCCGACCAGTTGCTGCCGAATATCTCTTTGAAGTCGATACCGTTGGTGAGGTTGAAGATAGTCACCATGAAGAACATCAGCAGTACGGTTATAAGAAAGACGAAAATGTAGTGGCGAAGTCCCGAGGTGAGCGCACGCACCGACATAGAAACGGGAAGGCTGCGCTGCTTCATCTTCATATTGAGCCTGCCTGTAAAATGAACGTCCTTATGGGCATTGTTGAGCGCGTTGACGGGCGATATTTTTTTGAGTTTGCGGGTAGAAAAGAGTATGAAAAGCACGAACATTGCTATCATCGCAAGTGCGATAAGCGAGCAGCTCAGAAAGGCTATCGAGCAGTCTGTGCGTATGCCCGTGACGGTCATAAACAGCTTGCCCATTATTTTGAGCAGCGGCACCGAGATGACAAGCCCTATCACCGAGCCGATAACGAGCGCAAGGACATACTGCGCGATGTAGGAAAGGCGTATCTGCCACAATGTGAAGCCCTGCGATTTGAGTATGCCAAGATCGACATACTGCATCTCGATAGTTGAGCTTATGCTGTTGAGCATCATCAGTGCGACAACTACCGCGAGCAGTCCGACAAAGGCGTAAAGCAGGCTCGTGCCGATATCTGCGTATATCTCGGTGTAGCTGATAAGCTCGCTTTTGGTGACGTACAGCATCGACTCGTCTACAAGTCCGCACTCGTCATTGAGCTGCTTTACAAGCTTGAAATCCTTTATATCAGTACCTTTGAAGATGTGCAGCATCTTGGTGGGATAGATGTAGTTTGCATTGACGCTCCCCTGCTGCACGCCGTTTGCTATGCGCTCCCAGTCGGTTTCGCTTATGAAGAAGTTTTCGTAGGCGACAAGGCTCGTGCCGTAAATGGGGTCTTCGACAAAGCCCTTGATGGTGAATGTCTCGCGCGTGGTCGGTGAGGTCTGTATTTCAAGCTTTTTGCCCTTGTCAAGTCCGTACAGCTTGTAAAAGCAGAAAGATATGTACACCTCGCCCTCGTCAAGCTTTGGAGGCTGGTCGTAAAAGGAATCGAGGTCGTCCTTAAAGACCTTCAGCTCGCTCTTTTGCTTGATAAGCCTTGTTTCCATATCCTGCGCCTTGCCGTCTGCATAGCACTCCATAGCGACAAAGAGCATATCATCGGCGCGGTAGGACTTTACGTTTTTATTATTCTCAAGACCGTCCTTGACTCTTTGCGGGATATCATTTCCCTTATAGGTCATTACGATATCGCCCACTTTGTAGTGGTCAAGCGAATCGACAAGTGAGTTGTTGAGGTTGCGCGAATTGCTCACCGAGCCTGAATAGGCAAACACGATTATCGCAACAAGTATGATGACGCTTTTGAACGCGCCCGTTTTGAACTTGATGTTGTTCTTTACAAGGTAAAGCACCGATCTCATAATTAGCGCCCCCTTACCACTGCATTGACGACAGCCACGAATTCACCTGTGTTTCACGGCTCTTTTCCTTATCCTGCTCAAACGGCGGCATGGTCATTTCGCCGCTTACCGAGCCGTCCTCGATGTAGATAAGGCGTGTGGCTCTGACTGCGGCGCGAACATCGTGGGTGACCATAAACACCGACTGACCTTTCTGATTGAGCGCGGTGAGCAGGTCAAGCACCTCGATGGTGTTGCGCCTGTTGAGCGCGCCTGTCGGCTCGTCTGCAAAAAGCACGGAGGGCTCGCTGATAACCGCCCTGATGATAGCGCACCTTTGCTGCTCTCCCCCGGAACACTGCGAGGGCAGATGCGTTCTGACATCGGCGATGCCCATCGCTTCAAAAAGTTCATTCGCTTTTTTGTCGGTCTGCTGCGCGGGGACGCTCTTATCAAGGTATGCGGGCACAACGACGTTTTCAAACAGCGTCATATTGCTGACAAGGTGCATTTTCTGAAAGACAAAGCCGAAATCTCTGCGGCGAAGCAGCGTCAGGTCTTTTTCGCTCATCTTAACGAGGTCTTTGTCCTTGTATATGACCTCGCCCGAGGTAGCCCTGTCCATTCCGCTGAGTGCGTAAAGAAGTGTCGATTTGCCCGAGCCCGATGCGCCCATGACTACCGTGAGGTCGCCCTTGTAAACATCAAGGTCTACCCCTGTGAGAACGTGGTTCTGCACGCCGTTTGCGGCAAAGGATTTGCAAAGCTTTCTTGCACTGATTATAGTTTCTTTCATAGCGTTGTACCCTTTCTTTTGTTCTATGGTCTTATCGTGATCTCAGTATAGCACGCGCAACATTAAGAAGTCTTTAAGAATTGAAAAAATGCAAAAAAATCACCGCCCCCACCTGCGTGGCAAGCGAAAGCGGTATATTTTCACGCCTGCATATCCTGCGGAAAAGTCACCGTGACTTCAAGTCCGTCCGTCTTGTTTTCAAGCACGACATCGCCGCCCGACTGCTGTGCGATATACTTTACTATATAAAGCCCCAGTCCCGAGCCGCTTTTGCCCGAGGCATTTGTGCCGCGGTAGAATTTATCCAGCACGAACGGCAGCTCGCTGTCGGGTATGCCCTGCCCGTAGTCGCGAAAATGCACGGCGAACATTCTGTCACTTTTGGTGAGAGTGATATCCATTCTGCCGCCTGCGTATTTCTGCGCGTTGCCGATAAGGTTGCCGACAAGCTGCTTTATCCTGCTCTCATCGGCACAAACGGGCGCGGAGAACATCGGCTTTTCAAAATGCACCTCGCCGCCGACGCTCGCCTCTTTGACCGCGCAGGTCAGCAGCTGAACAAGGTCAAAGTGCGCAGGCTCCATTTTCAGCGCGCCGAGCTCGCTTATCGAATGGGTTATCATATCGCCTGTTATCTTTGCTATCTCCTCACACTTTTTGCTGATAACGTCAAGGTAAGAGTACATCTCCTCGGTGCTTGAATACAGACCGTTGACAAGTGCCTCGGAGTACGCGCTTATCGACGCTACGGGTGTTTTGAGGTCGTGCGAGAGCGATGCGATGACGGTCTTGTTGTTTTCAAGCGCCTCTTTTTCGCAGCTGCGCGACCTTATTATCTCACGGCGCATACTGTCAAACGCCCATGTGAACCTGCCGAAGTAGTTGCCTCTGTCGTAATCAAGCGGCTCGCTGAAGTCGCCTGCGGCTATCTTGTCGGCAAACCTTTCAAGTCTGCGGAAAGGACGTATAATACTGAACCATATGTACGCGATGCAGCCGTTGACTACCACCACCGCCACGATGCAAACTATCCACACGCCTGCGCCCGAACCGCCGCTGCGCTCGCTTTTCGCAAGGCGCGCGTCCGATTGGAGCTGCTGTGCCTTTTGCACCGCCGATTGCGTATCGCCCGCATTTATCAGGTTTTCTATCTCACCTGCCGTGACCGCGTAGCTGCCCTCAGCTTTCGGCTCGTACTTATCGCCGCGAAATACAAGCGTGACAGCAAGCGCCGCAGCTATGACGACCAGCGACAGCAGTGCGCCGATAATAAACGGTTTTGCTCTCAACTGTCCGTCACCTCCAGAACATAGCCGACCTTGCGCACTGTCTTTATGTACTTTGGCTCAGCGGGGTCGTCCTCCAGCTTTTCGCGCAGCCAGCGGATATGCACCGCAAGCGTTGACGGCTCGACCTCTGTGAATGCTCCCCACACGGCTGCGAATATCTTCTCTTTGGAGACAGCGGCGTTTTTGTTCTCGCAAAGATATGCAAGCAGGTCGAACTCGCGCAGCGAAAGGGTCACGGGTTTGCCGTCCTTCTCGACAGTACGCGCGGTGATGTTGACACGCACGCTGCCGAAGGTGACGGTCTTTTCCTCAGCGCTGTTTCTGAAAGTTCTGCGCAAAAGTGCATTGACTCTTGAAAGCAGCTCACGCATTGAGTATGGCTTTGGAAGGTAGTCGTCGCCGCCGATGTCAAAGCCAGTGACGCGGTCGTCCTCGCTTGTTCGTGCGCTTGCGAATATCACAGGGACGCTGCACGCGCTGCGAAGCTGTCTGCAAACGTCAAAGCCTGTACCGTCGGGCAGATTTACGTCAAGCAGCACGAGGTCAAAGCTTGCTGTGCTGAGCAGCTCAAACGCGCTCTCGCAGGTGTGGGTGACGCTCACGCTGTAGCCGTAGGTCTCAAGCATTTTTCTGATGATGAACGAAAGCTTCTCGTCGTCGTCAACGATAAGGATTTTCGCGCGCAGGTCTGAAATGTTAGCCATTATCCGCACCTCCGATAAATTCTTTATGCGTAAAGTAAACGTCGCGGTACTTTTTCGGGGTCATCCCCACGAGCTTGCGGAATGCCGCTGTGAACGCGCTTTGCGACGAGTAACCAAGCGAGATAGATATATCAAGTATCGAGAAATCGGAATAGCGAAGAATGTTTTTCGCGGTGTCTATCTTCGCCTTTATTATGTAGTCCTTAACGCCCATTCCAAGCTCTTTTGAAAACAGCCTTGACAGGTAGCTGGCGTTGAGCTTTTCGCGCTTTGCAAGGCTTGAAAGCGTCACAGTTTCGTGCAGATGCTCGTAGATGTAGTCACTGCACCGCTTGACATGAAGCGACATAGCAGCGCCTTTGCGCACATCTTTCATACGCTGTGCAAAGTCGAGCTGGCACTCCTCCATAACGTCAAGCACCTCGTCGGGAGTGCGGCACTTGTCGCCCCGCTTGATGTAAATATCGCTCAGCGTATACGCGACGTTGTGCTCCATGCCCGCGTCAACGCACATTCGCGTTATCACCGCAACGCCGACCACAAGGTGATACATCACGTTGCGCAAAGGGTCATCAGAGAGCTGTCCCTTGCCCTCGAAAAACTTATCGCGCGGCTGCGAGAACAATGCCTTGAGCGCGGCTACATCGCCCTCTATGACCTGCTGGTAGCGCCCTATCTCGTCGTGAAAGGCGGTGCGTGTGAAGCCTGTTTCCTTTTGCACGAACAGGCGGTAGTTAAGGTCGCGGTTGGTGTTCATAGGCTGTCTTCCTTTCCGATCAATTCAGTATGCACATAGGTTCTGAATTTGGGGATATTATATCACAACTTTGACAAAAATGCAACGGTTTTGACAAAAAAAAGACCGCACTGCACAATGCAGAACGGTCATTATCCTATTCTATCGTCAGCTCCCAGAAATACCTGCGCGCACACTTTGGAAAGTCATCAAGCACACCGTGTTCGGGGTCATAAAATATCCCGTCTGCGTACAGCGACCAATGCCAGCACCTCGGCGTTTCAAGGCTTAACAGCGCAAGGCTCGGCAGGTCGTGCTTTGACTGCGCCTGTCTGCGCTGTGATGACATACTCACGCCGTGGCTCTCAAAATACGAGCGCATCTCTTTGAGCGTTGTTTCGCGCTCATTGCAAAGGTCGGCGCACACCTGCTCGGGCGCTATGCCAAGCACCATCGCAAGCACCGCCTGTCCGCACTGAAGGTCGGTCGGCTCGTGGATATACTCTATCTTCATACCGTTATCCTGCCGAGAGTTTCGCCGACTTTATCGTGGATAACAAGGTCGCACTGGTCATCTATCGCCGTAGCATCGCGGTTTATCTCGACAAGGTACTTGCCGCGGAAATAGCGGATAAGCCCTGCCGCAGGATATACGGTCATCGATGTACCTGCGATGATGAGCATATCACAGCTTGCTATCGCCGCAACAGCGCCGTTTACGGTATCGTTGTCAAGTCCCTCCTCGTACAGCACGACATCGGGCTTGATGATGCCGCCGCACTCGCACTTTGGCACGCCGTCGGAATTTATTATTGCATCTATGCCGTAGAATTTGCCGCACTTGGTACAATAATTGCGGTGGACGCTCCCGTGCAGCTCGTAGACCTTCTTGTTGCCTGCAAGCGTGTGCAGACCGTCGATATTCTGCGTAACGACCGCTGTGAGCTTGCCTGCCCTTTCAAGCTCGGCAAGCTTGAGGTGCGCCTTGTTCGGCTTTACGCCTTGGCATATCATTTTATCGCGGTAGAACTTGAAAAACTCTGCCGTGTGGGTCTCAAAAAAAGTGTGGGAAAGCATGGTCTCGGGCGGATAATCGTACTTCTGGTTGTACAGCCCGTCGACCGAGCGAAAATCGGGTATGCCGCTTTCGGTCGAGACACCTGCGCCGCCGAAAAACACGATGCTCTTTGAATCGTTTATCATTTCCTGCAAAGTCATAACAAAAACGCTCCTTTCTGTCAGAAAAAAAGGCAGGTACTCTGCCCTGCCTTAATTATAGACCTTTGCATCGGTATTGTCAACCGTTTTACCCCTTGAATCCGACGGGGTTGGCGGAGTCTTTCTTTTTGTGAGATGTGCTTTTGCAGGGCTTTTGCTGCTCCTGCTCGTCATCGTCACTTTCGACCTCCTCCTTTGAAAGCAGGATAGCGATAGCGCAGGAATGGGTCACGAACATTATCTGCGCATATGCGTAGTCGTCAAACTTATCGTAGACGCGACCTGCGCTGTAAGTGCCCTCGTAGACGGTCTTTATGCTGTTTGCAACGTAGCCTATCTTTTCGATGTAAGGAAGCTCGGCATAAATGGCTTCCTTGTCGTACTCGTTGCCGGGCTCCTTGACAAGACGCACGACACGACCGATCTTGAAAGGCTTTTTGCCGTAAAACATATTCAGACAGTTGATGGTGATAAAAATGTTTTCATTCATGTACAAGCACTCCTTTTTGTTTGTTTTGCTTATCATAACATATAATTCTGATTTTGTGGGGAAATTTTTTGGACTGTTGAGAGTCCTGCGGCGCTTGAAAAAAGTTAAATCTTTGGCGCAAATGTTCAAATATTCGCAGATATTTTATAGTATATATGTAAATTTATGCCTCCGCGGAGAATGCAAAGGCTTTGCCGCTGAAAAGCGCTGTTTATTTGCACAGCAAAAACGGGTAAAAATTGTGTAAAAACACCAATATTCTTGCTTGTGTCCTTGACAATATGTAAAAGTAGTGGTATAATAGCTAAAAGAGTATGTATGTGCGAAATACATAAATATTTAATTCTGCATTTGCATGATTTTTGTATACCTTTTTCAAATAATAATCGTCAGGAGAGTCTACTTATGAAGTGTGAAAACTGTCAGGCAGAGCTTACCCCTACAAGCACAAAATGCGATAAGTGCGGTGCTCTGATTTTACAGAATGTTGAAGGCTTTGACAACACCAAGGAAATAGAGGTCAAGCTCAAGGAGATGCTTGAAAAATACGGCAAGCGCATTGTTCTGAACAATCTCAAGTTCGTGGCGCTGCTCAATGACACTATCCCCGAGTATGAAAAAGAGCGCAGTCTGCTCAAGAGCATGATCGAGGCTAATGTTGTCAAGAACATGATAAAGGAAGAAACTCCCGATATGGCGATAATGAAGGCCAAGAGCTATATGCTCGGCAAGCTGTTCATCGCCGAGAATGCCGCGGAGTTTGTTGTGGTGTGCTTTGCGTATATGCTAAACGCACCGTATGTTTCTCCTATGAGAACCAAAGACGAGGACGAATTAAAGAAGGAAGAGGAAGATGCTCAGGAGCAGGAGCGTTTCAAGTCGCATAACATCATGGAAAAGGTGTTCACCAAGTCAAACGCTCTGAAGTACAAGATCTTCAAGAACGTTGACGTTCCCGAAGGCTTTACTATGATTGACGACTTCTGCTTTGACAAGTACGGCATCAAGACCGTTAAGCTGCCAGATACGATACTGAAGATCGGTGAGTATGCTTTTTCGGAGTGCAAGAACCTCAAGGGCGTTTCTCTTCCCGATTCATTGAGGATAATCAAGCAGGGTGCGTTCAGTGACTGCACAAGGCTTACGGTAATAAATATTCCGCAGGGCGTTCTGGAGATCGAGGACAACACATTCCAGTTCTGCAAGGAGCTTGAAAAGGTAGAGATCCCCGATTCTGTCGGAAGCATCGGTGCATCAGCTTTCCTTGGCTGCGAAAAGCTCAAGAAGCTGTTTTTGCCCGACAGCATCAAGTTCATCGACGAGGACGCTTTCTCTTACTGCCCCGAGCTGACGATACGCTGCTATGCAAATTCTTATGTCCACAAGTATTGCCTGACTAACGGTATCGACGTTGAGACCGTTTCTATCGGCACTGACTTGAAGACAAAGCAAATTTAAGGGAGGACTAATTGATGACAGAACTTAAAGTCGGCCAGGAAGTCGAGCTTGAATACGGCGGAAAGGCCAAGGTTCTTAAAGTTATCGGAAGCGGCGGTCAGGGTGTCGTTTATCTGGTAGAATTCAATGGAATGCAGTGGGCTTTGAAATGGTACGATGTCAATAAGATCAAAAGACCTAAAGAGTTCCGCGAAAATATTCAGAACAACATCAATGACGGCGCACCGAGCAATAAATTCCTGTGGCCAAAGTACCTCACGAAAGTTACTGAGGACGGCACTTTCGGCTACCTGATGGAGCTGAAGCCCGCAAGCTTTGACTCGTTTGTTGATATTCTCAATACATACAAGCTCGTGGTCGATCCGCTCTCGGGCAGAGCCGTTAAGAAAAATGTTCGTTTCACAAGCCTGTACGCTATGGTTACGGCTGTGATAAATATAGCAAATGCTTTCAGACAGCTCCACCGCGCAGGTAAGAGCTATCAGGACCTTAACGACGGCGGTTTCTTTATCAATGTTGATACGGGCGCTGTTCTGGTCTGCGACTGCGATAACATCGCACCTGACGGAAGCAACTTCGGTATCGGCGGTAAGCCCGGCTATATGGCTCCCGAGGTCGTAAGAGGTACCACAAAGCCTAACGTTCAGACGGACAAGTATTCGCTCGCTGTCGTGCTCTTCAAGCTGCTGTTCAGAGGCGACCCGATGGAGGGCGAAAAGGTTATCAAGGACATCTGCCTTACAGAATCGTCAGAGCTCAAGCACTACGGTCAGAATGCGGTATTCGTTTATGACCCCAATGATGCTTCAAACAGACCTGTAAGAGGTATCCACGACAATGTTATCAAGTTCTGGAGGCTGTACCCCGAGTATATCAGAGAGGCTTTTACCGAGTCATTTACCACAGGTATCAAGGAGCCTAACAAGCGTATAATCGAGAACGAATGGCAGAAGCTGTTCATCAGGCTCAGAAGTGAGATAATCATGTGCGGCTGCGGCAGAACAAACTTTACATCAATGTTCGTTCCGATCGACGAAAAGACCTATCAGTGTCCGAAGTGCGGTATGAAGTTCGGTTCACTCGGTTTCAGCAACCGCTCCTACAGAATGCCGCTGTATATCGGCTGCAAGTTCTACAACTGCGAGATAGACCCTGATTCAGATGACTTCCTCACAGTTGCGGGCGAGCTGGTCGAGAATACGCTCAAGCCCGGCGTGCTTGGCATCAAGAATGTTTCGGGCAGAACATGGCGTGTTAAAATGCCCGACGGCACTTTCTACAATATCGATCCCGGTAAGGGCTTCCCTGTATGGGCAGGTCTTGAAATAGATTTTGGCAACATCAAGGCACAGATTTAAGTCAAACCGAAAGTTTTTATAAAAGGAGTTTTATTTATGAGCAAAAATGATAACATCAAAGAGAACACACAGGGTGCAAGCGTTCTTGATTTTGATGACGACGATCCCCTCAGCGCCACAAGCGTTTCTAAAAAGAGCCTTGTTATCTTCTTCCTGATAGATACATCAGGAAGCATGAGAGGTACTAAGATGGGTGAGCTTAATACCGTTATGGAGGAGCTTATCCCTGAGATTCGCCGCGTTGGTGAGGCTGACACAGATGTTAAGCTCGCTGTTCTTACATTCTCAACAGATGTTAAGTGGATGTATTCACAGCCTGTCAACATCGAGGACTTTGAGTGGACAAGACTTAACGCAGAGGGCGTTACGAGCATGGGCGCTGCTTTCAAGGAGCTTTCGCTTCGTATGTCAAGAAACAGCTTCCTTAACTCGCCTTCCCTTTCATTCGCACCTGTTATCTTCCTTATGACAGACGGCTATCCTTCCGATGACTATCAGGCAGGTCTGAAGGCTCTTCAGTCAAACAGCTGGTACAAGTTCGGTCTTAAAGCTGCGCTTGGTATCGGTCAGGAGGCTAACGACGATATGCTCGCTGAGTTCACAGGTACTAAGGATACTGTTG
Source organism: uncultured Ruminococcus sp. (assembly GCA_902786965.1). GTDB lineage: Bacteria > Bacillota > Clostridia > Oscillospirales > Ruminococcaceae > Hominimerdicola. The sequence goes on from CADAEJ010000002.1 coordinate 65,118, forward strand.
TTCACGCTTATTCAGGCGGACAGCTCGCTCAGATGATAAAGGTCGTTGCCGTTACTGCTTCTCAGATAGGCAGTAAGAGTATGACCCTTTCCAACGAGACAGGTGAAGAGGTCGAGAACGAGGACGTATTCGCTGCAAAGCAGAAGCTCCTCGGTCAGCAGATACAGGAATTTGTCGGCGACCAGAACAACGGAGACGTTCCTTTCGATATCGGTTGGTAATTTCTCTGAACACAAATCTATTCGTAAAGGAGAATCGTCCCAATGTTTAAGGGTTTCAGCAACTCTGTCAAGGGCGCGAGCCACGAACAGAGCGGCTTGGTATGTCAGGACAGCTCGGCACATTTCGTAGGTGAATACTACGCGGTCGCCGTTGTTGCCGACGGTCACGGCAGTAAAAAGCATTTCAGGAGCAATATGGGCTCGAAGTTTGCTGTCGAGGCTACTCTTGATACTATCGCAAATTTCTATAAGGACGTGGAAAGCTTTGAGAAAACTTTCCCACTCAACCATAAATTCGTTATTAAACGCATCAATAAGCAGATAATCGCAAACTGGAATACCAAGGTCGCTGCGCATCTGGAGAAAAATCCTGTTACTGCGCAGGAAAAAAGCAAGTTCACCGATGAGGAGTTCGAGCAGATACCGCCCGAGTCCTACTATGGCACTACGCTTATCGCCTGCATCGCGGGCAGAGGCTTTACCTTCGGCTTGCAGATAGGCGACGGAAGCCTTATCACTGTATTCGATGACGGCGAGGCTGTCAACCCTATCGAGTATGATGAGTCTGCGCCTGCTAATATCACGGCTTCGCTTTGCAACGCAGGTGCTGCTTCCTACTTCAACGGCTTCTACGTTGACAAGAAAAAGCTTATTGCTGCATTTGCTTCGACCGACGGTCTTTATACATCGTTCGGCAGCGATAACGACTTTTTGGATTACCACACGATAATCACAAGTCAGCTCGCAGCTAATAACGAGTTTGAGGCGGCGGTACTTAAAAATATCACAAAGCGCTCGCATTTCGGTACGCAGGACGACGTTTCGCTCTCCTGCATCTATGACCCGCAGCTCGCTGCGGATAACCTCGATATGCTCAACAAAAAGGTCGAGGAGAACAAGAAAAAAGCTGCCGAAAGAAAGGCTAATATGCTCAGGAGCAACCTGTGACGAAAGGATAACGGTGTAAGTTATGGTTATAAATTCGTTTTATAATACAGCTAAAACCTATGCGGAAAAGATAAGACAGGAGAAAACTGCCTATTATAAAGAGCCCGGTGCTACCCTGACCCTTGTTATGTCAGAGGAGCAGGAGATCTTCTCGGGCGTTACAAGCATCAAGATCAACGAGGGCAAGGTCGATACCATTCATTCGGAGGCTATCGCGATAATGTCGATGATGGCGGCAAATCAGCCAAAGGCAAAGCAGATGGTCACCATAGCCTTCAAAGATCAGAGCGTTGTCAAGCCTTGTGACGAGTGCCTTGACCTGCTTTTAGGTGCAGACCCCGAAAACAGCAAGTGCGAGATAGCTGTTGCGCCCACGCAGAGCGAGACCGCTATCAACCTGAAATCACAGGCTACTAATATCACTGCTGAATTTCTTGAGAAGGACACAAAGACCGAGGTTGAGAACATTCCCGATCTTGGCGCTCCCGCAGAGTTTGTTTCGGGCTTTGAGTTCGATGCGGACAATCCGTTCCTTGCAGGCGATGAGGAGATCCCCGAAGAGGTCAAGACTATCGCTTCGGAGGCAGCAAAGCAGCCGCCGGCATTTGATCCGGGTATGATGCAGCAGCCGGGATATGCACAGCAGATGTATCAGCAGGGCTTTATGCAGCAGCAGCCAATGGGCTTTATGCAGCAGCAGCCGATGGGCTTTGTACAGCAGCAGCCTGTTTATCAGCAGCAGGGATTTATGCCCCAGCAGCCGTCGGGTTATCCGCAGGGTGCATACGCACAGCAGCCTTCCGCATCGGCATTCTCGCAGGGTGCTAACAAGTCGCTGTACGTTACAGATGTTATAAGCTCGCCTCACGATGAGCCTTACGAGCCTGTTAAGGCTGCATCAAAGTACGCAGATGCTTCGGTAACAGCAGGTGGAAACGTGCTGAAGCAGCGTCTTGCGACACTGTTTGAAGAGGACGATGACGATGGCGGAAACAATGCCACGATGTCAAAGGAAGACCTCGAAAATCAGGCAAAGGAAATGAAGAAAAACGCGCAGACAAACGCTAAATTCAAAAACAAGCTCTAATTTATAAAACTCCAAAAAGGCTGCGGCTGGGACTCCCCTGCTGCAGCTTTTACTTTTGCCGAAAAAATAGGTACAAAAAAAGACCTGCCCACATAGGACAGGTCTTGAAATCTTTATTTGAATTTTATACCCAGCTTTGATTGTATCATTTGATACATCTTCATCTTTACGCCCGACTTCTGCTTTCTGTAGATAAAGATGACAAGTGCAGCAGCAACGATCGACATCAGGAAACCAAACAGGATCTTCATGCCAACGCCTTTCATAAGAATGAAAGCAAGTATCCAAACCACTACTACAGCCGCAACGATAAGCGGTACACAGAATGACTGGAAGGTTCTGCTTGTGACCTTTACATAGTGCATAATATCCTTCTTGCTGAAAGAATTATAGTTTCTCGCAATAAATGTGTCAGGCCTTGCCCACGCATAAAAATCCTTCAGCTGCTTGAACTCGATAAGATAGTTCTGACCTGTTGAGGTCACACGGTAATCAAGCTGATAGCCACCTGACTTCAGTTTTCTTGCATCCATGATATGAACGATAGTTCCAGCCTCTGCCTGCTTTGGAAATGTCTTTGTAACAAGGAACTTTCCATCGACAGCGTCATTGATATTTTTGAGCATATATGCCATGTTCTTATCTTCCTTCCTGACAAAAGCGGTAAATGCTTTATTTACTTGAATATCCCATTAAAGCTCTACTATAATTTTAACACATTTTTTCCGAAAATACAATAGTAAAATCGTGCTTTTTACATTTTGAACAAGCAAGTCCGTCATTTTGCCAATAAATTAAACAATTTGCACACGCTTTGTTATCAAAGCATCAGTATTTCGTGGTTTATTCGGCTTTTAGCGACTCAACAAGTTCACTGATCTCACCGATGGAAGCCTTAACAGCCTTTGCGCCATCGTTAGCCTCGCTGATATTCTCATCAAACGACTGCAGCGAATTCATTGTAGTTTCCAGGATCGCAGCCATCTGCTTTACGCTTGCCTCGTCCATAGACGTATTCTTGTTGCAGAAAGCGATAATATTTTTCAAAAGCTCTGTTACCGTATTCTTCTTCTCGGCTGTCTTGGAGCTTGCATCATCGACCTTACCGATATTTTCAGCGATAGTCTTTGCCTTTTCAGCGATCTGCTGGTTGATCTGTGCATACTTGGCTGCCTTTTCGTCATCCTGCTTGATCTCGGTCTTTGCGTTGCCGAGGATATGGAAAATGCAGTTTTCAGGGGTATTTATGCCTCTGTAGATAGACACAGCCATATCGCGGCAGGTCGCATATCCGCAGTAGCCGCAGTTATAATTCCTCTGCTTGTCAGTAGTCTTGCCCATATCGTTGAATACGGGTTCAAGGTCTGCATCGGTCGGGATAGGTGAAGTTCTCTTTGGAGTATAGGTTCTGATGAAGTCATCTATCTCAAGCTCTTCATCCATCTTCTTGAACGCTTTTTCATCGCCCCACTTGACCTTGCCTCTTGCTCTGGATCTTGCTTCATATTCAAGAGCCTTGAAGTTATCTATAACATCAAAGCAGTTGTTCTTCGGATTTGAGCCGGGACCCATTCCGCAGCCAAAGTCGCAAGCGAGCAGGTCAAGCAGCTGCGGGAGCTTGCTTGTAGGCGCTTTGGTGAAGCTGGCTATCTGCTCGGTACTTCTGCGTCTTCCCGATGAATAGATGATATTATAGCCCTGTCTGAAATTATAGATATTGTCGCAGAGTCCGCCCGGTCTTGAATTGAGCGTACCGATATTTGCTATCTTCTCGTCATAGTCGAAATTGAAATCTGCATAGTTCTCACTTGGAATATTGATATCGTTCTTCTGGAAGTACTCCATCAGCTTTTTGAATGTAACGCTGAAGTCGATAAGACCGGTCTCGGCGCACTCATACTTTCTTGCGATACAAGGTGAGAACACGCATATTCTCTCGCTTCTTCTGAGGTAGTTCTTGACATATACAGCTGCGCACAGTGTCGGGCTGCATACCGGCGGGAGATTCTGGATAAGCGACGGATGGTACATAGATATGTAGTTTACCAGCGCGCTGCATGAATTGCTTATCATATTCGGTACAGTTTTAGCATCGAGCATACTCATCATAGCCCACACATAGATATCCGCACCGAAGCCGCCGTCGATAATTGTATAGCTTCTCTTTTTGAACCAGTTGAGTATACCCTTCCACTGATTCGGGTAAGCAAGCTTGATAGCGGGGTCAACGATAATGACCATTCTCTCGTCCTTGATCTTGGACATAAATACTGCTGTGTCGTCAACATAGTCTCTCGCCTTGTGCGAGCACACCTTCAGACACTCACCGCAGCCGATGCACTTATCAACGTTAACGGTAGTGATTATCTGTCCGTTATCAAGTTTTTTAGTGATGTTGGCTTCCGGAGCAGGGCAAACTCTTACACACGCATTACAGCCCGTACACCTTTCAGGTCTGACTATGATAATATCCTTCATTAAATACAACTCCTACTAATAACAGATTACAAAATTACATTACTTGAGCGCTTCAGCCATTTTAGCCAGAGCATCGAGGTCAAGACCGCCGCCTGAGGATTTTTCTTCCTTCTTATCGGCTTTCTTCTCTTCCTTCTTCCCGCTCTTCTTATCCTCGCCTGCGAGTGACTGAGCCATATTCATGAGCTTTTCAAGCTCTTCATTCTTTTCGATATCGTCCTTGGACTTGCCTGTTTCATAAGAATAGTCCGTTTTACCAAGCTTTGGCTCGTCAGGCAGCGACGGAGAGATCTCCTCGGGGTTCTTGAACTTCGGAACGCCGTCCTTTTTCAGAGCGGACTCTGCATCTTTGAGCATTGTCTCGCTCTTTGTGAGCTTTTCTGTACCGTCTGTCTGAAGCGATACGAACAGCTCCTTGATCTTTGCAAGGTCGGCACTAAGGCTTTCGATATCCGTAAGCATTACAGCCTTCATATTTGAAGATGCAGCCTTCATAGCCTCGTCATCATTGATAGCCTTTGCCTCGATCTCGGCAGCCTGTTTTTCAGCAGCGTAGACGATCTTAGCGGCTTTATTGTTAGCTTCGATTATCATATTATCGGTGAGCTTCTGGGCATCGGATTTAAGCTCATTAGCCTGCTTTTCGGCTTCTGCACGGACCATATCGGCAGATTTCTGCGCCTCGATAAACACCTTTGAGAGCATTGAAGCCTCGCCGTTCTCGACCTTATCGAGCCTGTTATTTGCCTCTTTAAGCTCGCCTTTGAGCTTTTCGATCTCGGCATTGAGGTCAGCTATCTGGTCATCCTTATCCTTTGATTCAGCTTTGAGCTCCTCAACGTGTCTTGACAGGGTTTCGTTCTCTGCCTGCACCCTGGCGAGTTCCTTTGCGCTTTCAGCGACTATATTCGCCTTATTATCAGCATCGCTCAGGCCTTCCTTTCTGTTAGCTGCATACAGCTCACTATCTCTGACCTGGTTTTTGAGGTCATACACCTGATCGAAGAGATCCTCGATGACCTTATCGGTCTGCGGCTTATCGTAGCCTCCGAATGCTGTGGACTTGATAAAAAGGGAACCTGCCATTGTAAATTCCTCCTATGAAAAAAATTCAGCCCTCAAAAAGAGCTTTACACCACTGCCCAGCGGACAGAATAATAGATTTATCGCAACTCTTATACATATTAAAATTATACAACAAAATTTATAGATTGTCAATATTATTCTTATGGTATTTCCCAATTTTCTTGATTTATTTATTGAGTTTTTTATGTACTTTGTTTAATAATTAAACCTCTTTCCAAAAATACAGATTTTACTGCGCAGACGCAAAAAGTCCGCAGACCAAAGTATCGGCCTGCGGACTATTTTTATTCAGCTATTGCGCGGATCAATATGCGTCCATATCAACATATGTTGCAGTATTGTCCATAGAAACGCCGTTCTTGTTGATGATATCCTTCAGAGTGATAAGAACTGCAGGCGAGATAGCCGTACCCTTCTTAACAACCGCTGCTGCATACTGCAGAGAAACGATATCATTACCCAGCTTACGAGGTCTCATCAGCTCGCCGAGTGTCTCGTTGACATCGGTAACTACCTGATGTGTGTCGCTCGTATCGCTCTTGATGGCTACAACGAACTCGTCAGAACCTGTTCTGTAAACGTTCTGTGCACCGAACTTCTCCTTGAGGATATCTGCTGTGGATGCGAGTGCAGCGTCACCAACGTCGTGACCGTAGTTGATGTTTACCTCGGAGAATCTGGAGATAGAGTACATAGCGAAGCAGTAAGGTGCGTTCGGGCAGTCATCTATCTTATTATTGCCGTCGTCGTCCTTACCGAAGTCATCAACGAACTTGATTCTGTTGTTTACGTCTGTAAGGATATCCTTGAGGGCTGCGATATGCAGGTTCTTGGTGATAGCGGCCTGCTTTCTCTTGGACTGTTCAAGTCTTTGCAGAGTAGCTTCCTGTCTGATAGAAACGATGTTGAATATGATGATAAGTATGATACATACTGCGCAGAAGATGATCATCTCAAGGTTGATGGATCTTGAGAATTCAAATACATCCTTGGATGGTGTTTCGTTGAACAGGATCCAGTGATCATCGCTCATGTAGGAGTAGAATGTTACGTTGTTGCCGTCCTCGAAGTCGCCGTCTTCGTCATCAACGCTGTCCTTATACTTGTTGGTAAGGTCAAGAACTTCCTTTTCGCTTGCAGTGGTAGCGACCTTATCGGAATCGTTATGGAAGATGTAGTTGTTATCAAGTGAGTTTACCATGTAGAAGTTTGAGTCTGATTCAACGTTTTTAAGAGCGTCTACCAGCCTATCTGTGAAGATACCAAGACCAACGAATCCGAGCGGTTCGCCGTTATCGTCCTTAACGATCTTGTACATGGAAATGATCTGCTTCTTTGTAGCAGGTGAGATGATGATACCAACGTTGTAAACGCCGTCGCCTGCGTTGATAAGTCCGTTACGCAGAGCCTCAAGAGGCTTAGCGAACTTTTCAGGATCCTTCTTAGCGTTTCTTGTTGTCATACCAGGGGTGTTAGGATCGGTATGAGTAAGGCAGTGAGTATCCCAGTCACCTACCCACAGACCCTC
>CADAEJ010000003.1 GCA_902786965.1 uncultured Ruminococcus sp.
ATTATATTCAGGGGTATAGCTCAGCTGGTAGAGCAGCGGTCTCCAAAACCGCGTGCCGAGGGTTCGAAACCTTCTGCCCCTGCCAATCCGTCCGCAGTTGCTTTCTGCGGACTTTTTGTTTTGATTTCACTCTTGCTTCTTGTGCGGTAATGGTGTAAGAAGCACGGCTTTCAGTATCAATTCTTTCCGCTTTAACAGGCGCTTCTTGCGAGAAAGAAACTGCCTGATAATAAGTACTGATATCAAAAAGGGTGATAGCTTGCGAACTTTTCAAGCTGTCACCCTTTGGCTTTATTTGTAGTTTTTCATATCCTCAAGAAACATTTCAAGGAACTTGTCAGCCGCTTTTGAGAAAACCGAGTAGCGCTTCCAGGCAAAACGGCAGACTGCCTCAGTCAGCGGTTTGAGAGGGATAAAACACATTTCGCTGTTACCACTTACATTTATAAGCTTATCCAGCGTTATCGCGCTGCCCATACCCTCTTTTACCAGCACGGATGCGTTATATACCAGGTTGTATTCCGATACGACATTTATATTGATCTTCTTTTTTTGGGTCTGTTCCTCAATAAGCTTTGATATCAGCGTTGTATGATTTGGCTGACGCGGGATTATCAGAGGATGCTCGGCAAGCTCGCTGAAATCGATCTCGCTTTTTTGGGCAAGCGGCGAATCTCTGCGTGTGAGTACGCCCCAGGTATCGTGAAGCGGTATCTCAACTGATTCGTACTTTGTATCGTCAAGCTCCTGAAAGATAACACCAAAATCTATAAGCCCCTTATCAAGCCTTTCAAGCACGTCCGAGCCGTCACCGCTGAAAATACTCAGCTTTACATCGGGATATTTATTCTGAATCTTTTTCCCCGTGTCAGCAATAAGCTTGAAAGCGTAGGTCTCGCCTGCGCCTATGTAGACCGTTCCGTTGATATGGTCGCTGTTGTGCTTTAATTCCTCCTCGGTCTTTTCAACAAGCTCGATTATCTCCTCGGCACGTTTGCGAAGCATCATGCCGTCCTCTGTAAGCGTAACGCCCTTGTTGCCCCTGACAAAAAGCTGCCTGCCAAGCTCCTGTTCAAGCTCGTGCAGCTGCCTTGAAAGCGTAGGCTGCGATAGATAAAGCATATTTGCAACCTGCGAGAAGCTCTGCTCTCTTGCTACTGCCAGAAAATATTTCAGCACACGAATATCCATATCAATTCCCCCTTTTGATTATGATAGCATATTTAGTTATACCTGTCAAGCATAGAAAAGTATTTGATATAAGTATTTGTAATCGAGCCTCAAATGTGGTATTATAATCTCAACAACAAAAGGGAGTGAAAACATGGACGAAAAAACAAGACAAAACCTTATTGACGCAGGCTGTGACGAAATGTTTATAAATAAATACGATCGCTGCTGTGACAAAGCGTCCTGTGAAAAGCTTTTGTCCGAGCATCGTAAAGAGCTTCTTGATGATATACACAAAAAGGAGAAAAACATCGACTGCCTGGATTATCTTGTTTACATGATGAAAAAGCAGAAATAAACAAAAGGAGGAGCTATGAAAAGACTGTTAGTTGTACTTTGCCTGTCACTAATGCTTGCCTCGTGCGGTGAAGAAAGCACATCGGGCAGCACCGATACATCGAAAGCTGCCGCATCGTCTGCTGTGCAGACAACGTCAGAAAAGGAGAGTCAAACAACTATGAATTCTCACAGCGAAAGCACGATTTCCTCGCAGCAGAGCGAAAAAGAGTTCACTATGCGTATCGCAGATACAAAAGTCAACGTCGAGTGGGAGGACAATGACTCCGTTGCAGCTCTCAAACTTCTTGCAGCGGAAAAGCCGCTGACGATAGATATGTCTATGTACGGTGGGTTCGAGCAGGTCGGCGGGATCGGCAAAACGCTTCCCTCGGACGATAAGAAGATCAAGACCGAAGCAGGAGATATCGTTCTTTATTCAAGCGATCAGATAGTCGTTTTCTACGGAAGCAACACATGGGAATATACCCGTCTTGGAAAGGTGAAAGACCTTTCAAAAGGCGATCTGAATGACTTGCTTTCAAACGGAGATGTTACGATAACCATATCATTTGAATGATAAATCGCAGGAGTATAAACCACTCCTGCTTATTTTTTTCAAAAAGGGTATTGACAAATGTATATATGGTGTGTATAATGTATATATCAAGTATACACAATGTTGGTGATCACATGAACATTATTATTTCAAATTCGTCAGGGGTGCCTATCTATGAACAGATAGTTTCCCAGATCAAAGAGCAGATCATGAACGGCGAATTGAAGGCAGGGGACGCTCTGCCCTCAATGCGTGCGCTTGCTCAATCTATCCGCATAAGTGTCATTACAACAAAGCGTGCCTATGAAGAGCTTGAAAGGGACGGCTTTATCGAGTCGTTCACAGGCAAGGGCAGCTTTGTTAAAGGGCAGAATACCGAGCTTTTGCGTGAGGAGTATCTGCGGCAGGCGGAGGAGCTTTTGCAGCAAGCCTGCGACAGAGCGCGCAAGGCAGGTGCAAGTGCAGACGAGCTTCATGATATGCTTGACATCATCTATGGAGGCGAGTAATATGTCTGATTATGAAAACGCTATTGAGATAAAAAACCTGACCAAGCGGTATGACGGTTTTACTCTTGATAACATTTCTTTCAACGTTCCCAAGGGGAGCATTATGGGTTTTATCGGGCAAAACGGTGCAGGCAAGTCTACAACGATAAACACCATTCTCAATATCATAAAGGCTGACAGCGGCGAGATAAGAGTTTTTGGGAAGGATACCCGTACCGCCGATGTGCAGATAAAGCAGGATATTTCTGCCGTTTTTGACGAGCTGCCATTCCACGAGCAGCTCAATGCAAAGGCTCTTGACAGGATTCTGCGTCACATATTCAGCCATTGGAGCAGCGAGGCCTTTTTCGGGTACCTCGAGCGTTTTCAGCTGCCTGTGAAAAAGAAATTCGGGCAGTTCTCAAAGGGTATGAAAATGAAGCTGCAAATAGCTGCGGCACTCTCGCACAACGCAAAGCTTCTTATTATGGACGAGGCAACAACAGGGCTTGACCCCGTGGTCAGAAACGAGATACTCGATATTTTTCTTGAATTTTTGCAGGACGAGGATCATTCGATACTTATGTCCTCGCATATAACGTCAGACCTTGAAAAGATAGCCGACAGCGTTACCTTTATCGACAAGGGCAGGCTGCTTCTCACAGGCTATAAGGACGAGATACTCGAAAGCCACGGCGTTATAAAATGCAGCAAAGCCGATTATGAAAACATCGGGAAAGGGGACATCATTTCTGCGCGCATAAGTGATTTCGGTGTCGAGGCATTGGTAAGCGACAGACAGAGTATTTCGCGCAAATATTCAGGTCTTGTTATCGACCATACGACACTTGAAGAGATAATGCTTTTCTACGTCAACCGCGAGAAAAAGGAGTGGTGCTGATATGAAAGGTATCATTTTCAAAGAGTTTTACATCTCGCGCAAGAGAATATATATCAGCATAGCAACATATTTATTTCTGACCCTTTTGTGTATTCTGGTAAAGCTGTCTGCAACATTTGGCAACATCAGATTGCTTGATAAAGAGGCTGTCGATTCAACAGTTACCATAACTTTTTATTTCTTTGTTTTCGGACTGCTTCTATCTATTCCGGGTATGCTTGTCAACAACGTTTCTTCTGACCTGAAAAGCCACTGGAGCATCTATCAGCGTACTCTGCCATTTAGCGAAAAGCAGATAGTCAGCGCTGCGTACATCTCAAATGTTGTCGTGCTGCTTGTTATGAATGTTTTTCACACACTTATGACCGCTGTAATGTGCGCCCTTTTCAACAAGACATTTCAGCTTTATTATATCGGGGTGTTCCTGGTCGCATCGCTGTTATTCTTTGTGTTCAATGCTATAATCATGTTTGCATTTTACAGATTCAGAGATCCAAAGAAAGCACAGCTGTTTTACGGTGCTGTGTTTACGCTTGTTTATCTTGCTTTTGCATTTGCTTTTGTAGGCAGAATTTATGAATATGATGCTATGGGCAGGAAAGAGGGTGCAAGGCTTGCGGCGCAGCAAGGTCTGCCTGCTGATGCTTTTCCGCCTGAATCCTTCCAGATACAGTATATCAAAGAGGATATTCATTCGCTGGCAAAGTTCATGCAAAAGTTTTGGTGGGCGATCGCTTTGCTGTTCATCGCGATCATAATACTTTTGTTCTTTGCAAGCGTAAAAGCACTTGCAAGACCTGCTGATGCGGTCAAGCCTTCAAAGGAAAAAGAAAAAACAAAGCAGAGCTTTTTCGGCTCGCCCCGCAGGCAAAAAGCCGCCTCGGAAGGAGATGATGACTGATGCTGGGTTATTTGTACAAGGATATCAGGATAAACAAACAGATGCTTGGCATTATGTTTGGTCTTATTGTTTTTTTCAGTATCATTCCGATAATGGCGGCATTCGGCGGTGAAGAGTCGGGTGCTGTGACTGAGGGAGTTGTATTTTACGGTATCTATTTTCTGATAAACGGAACAACTTTCCTTATTGTCGGAATGATGGCATCGGGCTTTGCACAGACCGATGAACGCAAAAAGTGGGGATACTACAACGCCGCAGTGCCAAACGGCATAAAACAGCAGGTCGGCAGCTGCTATATTATCGTTGTTTGCGCTATCATTATTGCGCTTGCTGTGACCTGCGGTATCAACTATCTTGTAAGGACTGTTTTTAGCATCAACATACCCAGTGCGGGCGGAATGATGACAGTGTTTGCGCTTATCTGCCTGCTGATGCGTGCGATAGAGCTGCCGTTTTTCTATGCTTTCGGTTCAAAGATAGGTTCGCTTGTAAAAGGCTTGCTGGTTGTGAGCATAATAATGACAGCACTTGTGTATTTTATGTTTGCCGATATTTCATGGCTTGGCAGCAGGGATAAGATCATGGAGAACTTCCTGAATTGGCTCACAAAGCTCGACATCAAGCATCTTGTCACAGGCGGTTTTATAGGCAAGCTGCTTATTGCCGCTGTCCCGCTGTATGCTGTTTCATATTTCATCAGCACAAAGGTCTATCTCAAGGGCGTAGAGAGGCTCGAGAAATAAGCATTTACTATCCCTTTCATATTGAAAAAACCGCTTCGGACTTGATTTGCCCGAAACGGTTTTTGCTTTATTGTCAGTCGTTATGCTTCTTTTTCTTTTGCTTGACAAAGTACATCGCCTTGTCCGCAGCAGACAGAGTTTCGTCAAACGAATCCTTTGCGCCGATAGCACAGCCCATGCTTGCCGAGATTATATAAGGCTTGCCCGAGTTGTCCGAGAACTCATTCATTATCTTTGCGAATTTGTCCGTTCGCTTGTTCATATCCGACTCATCATAGTCGCCTACGCCGATGATAAAGAATTCGTCACCGCCTGCGCGCACACATCTCTCGTTTGTCATCGTTACTGCCTGAACAGCCTTTGCGACCGTCTTGATGCTGAAATCACCCTCGCCGTGACCGTAGGTATCGTTGATGTACTTCAGCCTGTCCATATCAATAACGATAGCGAACAAGCTGTCAGCCTTGCGCGATTGAGCGAGCATCTTGTCAAGCTCCTCGTACATTCCGCGTCTGTTGTAAAGCCCTGTCATTTCGTCCTTTACCGACATCAGCATATACTTGTTCTTGGCTCTCACCATTTCCAGCGAGCTGTTGACAAATCGCAGCCAGTTGCGGTAAACAAGGTTTATCATGTGAGTGTTGGAAAGCTCTCTTTGCAGTACCGTGTAGCCCAGCGTCTTTTCGTTGAAATGCACCGCCGAGAAATAGAAAACATAAGGCTTATCGCAGTCCTCGTGCATACGCGGTATCATAAGCTCGGTGTCAAACACAAAGCTGTCATCTTTCGTGTGGAAGCTCTTTTCGCCGTTGTTTGAGCTTGCAAGCACCATACGCATCTTTTCGGGGTAGCCTGTAAGCAGCTCGGAATCAATATCAAGCCAGTCATCAAGCAGACACAGATAGAAATTCGTGAACGGCTCGATAAGATTAGTGTTCTCGTAGATGTTATCTATACAGCTCTGCGGTGTACCCGAGCTTGTCAGCTTTTCAAACACATAGCTTTCCATAAGCTGACCAATATCAACATTCTCGGTAAAATCGGCTGAACTGTAATTGCGTATCGTAAGGTAAAGCGCATCCTTGAAAACAGAAGAGTTCCTGTCGAAATCGGGATTGCACCCGCAGCTCATGCCCATGTGGATATTATTCTCTGCTGAATTAGTAAACGGGTCGATCTCAGCACCCGGCTCGATCTGCTGCCTTATGTAGTCAACAGCCTCTGCGGCAGACAGCTTTTCATTTGACTCGTAAGATGTCAGCGTGATCCTGCTGAGTGCTGCCTCTGATGTGCCCTCGTACCCGATAACTATAAGATCGTCAGGCACCTTAACACCATTTGTAGTCAGCTTTTCTATCAGTCCAAGAGCCATATGGTCACTTGCGCAGATAACAGCCTCGGGCATTGAAACAGTGCCGTCAAGCAGATCCTCTGCAAGCTCTATGCCGCTTGTGTACCAGAAATCTCCGTAAACGATATGCTCGTTCGAGACCTTGATGTCATGCTTTGAAAGCTCGTCAAGGAAGATCGTCAGCCTTGATTCAGCCTCGGTATGACCTTTAGGACCTGTCAGTATACAAATATCCTTTTTACCGTGTACATCAACGATGTGCCTGCACATCTCGCGCAGGATAGGCTCGTTGTAGTTCTTGACGCAGTAAAAATCCCTGTACGGAACGATAAGTGCAACAACAGGTACCTTGCATTCCTTTTCTATCCTGTCGCTGATCTTTCTTATCGTGTTTCCCGTATAGTCCTCAGTCAGCGCGAGGGTATCAAGTATAACAGCATCGAAATTGTTGTAGTTTATAAGGTTATAGATATTCTGTTCACCTATGTTGAAAGTCTTTGCGAAATTCTGCAAATGTGTCAGCGAGCAAACAACACTGACATTATAGCCGTATTTTTCGCACTGGGTAAAAATGCCGTCAAGCACACGCCTGCCGTGTGACTTTTCAGGGCGCGCAGTTATAAAACAAATGTTTTTACGCTTGCTCACTTTATGACTTCCTTTCCGTGTCGATTTCGCTAAATCTTCATAAATCATCTATATTATATCATATTTTATTTGTATATGTCAATCAATCAGGCCAATATAGTTTTATCTAACAGCATAAAATAAGAAAAAATTCGTTTAACTTGTGCAAGCATTTAACAAAAGACGCTGTGTATCTGCTGCCTGTTGATATTGACAATTCACGGGTAAAGCTTTATAATATATATCATACAGCATCTGCGCATAAAACAAGGGGTGAAAGCATTGAAAAAGAAAGCGCGCATACAGCCTGTTCCGATCATATTCTTGCTTGTAGTTTGTGCAGCTGCGGGTGTTTTGATCGCCAAGGGCATATCCTTTGGCTTGCAGAAATATGATGATTACTGGCGCGATAACAATATTGCCTATGGTACCGATCTGCGCTTTTTCGGTGTAAAGTCCATAGACCAGGATAAAAAGCCTGATGATGCAGACCTTGAGGACAGAGTGCTCAAACTGCTTTATGCGCATATAAACGGCGAAGATGCGCAAAGCTGCGGCGCTGATATACAGATAAGCGACGAGTATTTTGAGATGCTCGATCCCAATTACAATATCACAAAGAGCATCGACAAATGGTGCAGTCTGCGCTCATTTCTTGTAGTGCAAAAGGGCGATAAAGCGATCGCTGCATTTGATTATTCCATCGTACCCGAAACCACACAGCACGCAAAGGATTATTGCACAGGCACCTTTAAAAACAGACCCTGCAGCAGAATGTATCTTGAACGCAGCGGCAGCGGCTGGACAGTTACCGATGTTCTTATCGTCGGTTAGATATTACATATAACTTACAGGGAGGAGCAAATTATGAACACAAGATCGGATCTTGAAGCTATGATAGGGCAGGGCGAGCAGATACTTTGGCGCGGAAAGCCGCAGAAGAAATGCTTTATTTTTGAGTGCATTTTCAATCCAATGCTTTTCTTTGCGCTTTTGTGGGCGGCGTTTGATATCTTCTTTATAGTTTCGGCGAACAATTCATCTGCCAAGTCCGGTTTCTCAAACAGTGGTGTCGGCGGCTTTATGATTGTATTTTTCGCCTTTCACCTTATGCCCGTGTGGATCTACCTTGCAGGTGTCATTTTTTCGTTCAGAAAGTACAGAAACACCGAGTACATAATAACCGAAAAAGGCATTTATCTTTCGGGAGGAGTATTTACATACAGCTGCCAGATGAAATCTTTCGCAGAGCTTTCAAATGTAAATCTGCACCGCGGTATTTTCGATCAGATGTTCGGCGTGGGCGATGTTATCCTTACAAGCGCGAACCTTGTGCAGTTCGCAGGTTCAAGATCAGGTGCTATGCCAAGGAGCTTAACGCTGTGCGATATTGCCGAATATCAGGAGGTATTTGCTATGGTCAAGCAGCTCCAGCAGGACGTTTATGCAGATACTATGTATCCCAATGATATGCGTCCGCCCGAAAACCACGGCTATCAGACAAGGTACAGAGGAAGATTCTGACAGATATAATAAGCTGTTCATCTCCGGAGGGTCTTTTTGATCTTCCGGAGATTTTTCTGTTTTATTATCTATCCGTGTTTATTTATGCCTTGACTGCATATCCTAATACTATAAATTGATCTGGATGTGATAGTATTGCGCAGCTTTTTTAAACTTCTGACAGTGTTTGCTGTCGGCGGACTTGCTTACGGACTGCTCGAGGTGATAGTACGGGGCTACACTTTTATCTCAATGGGCGTTATAGGCGGTATCTGTATGGTCATCATTCATCTTCTCAATGATGAACGCAGAAACCGCTTGGGACTGTTTACGGTAATGCTCGTGTCATCGGCGTTCATTCTTTCTGCCGAGCTGCTTTCGGGCGAGATACTCAACCGCACGCTTGATCTGAATATTTGGAGCTATAAGGATCAGCCGCTTAACATCGACGGACAGATCTGCGCCGTTTATGCAGCCCTGTGGTTTGGTCTGTCATTTATAGCAGTAGTCGTTGATGAATGGGTGAGAATGAAGATATTTCACGAGCCTAATCTTCCTATCTTCATACGCAAAGCAAAGCGCGCCTCGGCATAAAAAACCTGCAAGTTTTTTTGGACTTGCAGGCAGAGTTCTATTTGAAATCTTTCTTTGTGTAGACCTGTATGCAAAATCCGCAGGTCACGTCAAGTGAGTCAAGCTCTTTGAGCCGCTGCAAGCCTTCAGCCGAGGTCTTGTAAAAGTACGGAGTCATCGAAAACAAGTCAAGTATATCCTGTGAGGAGCAGAGTGCCCGGTCGTATTCAAAGATCTCTTCGTGCGTCTTTTCAAACTTGTTCAGCCCGTACACATTCGGCTTGTTCTCATACGGCTTGTCATATGCGGCGCTTTTCATCTCAAAAAGATGCCTTGCAGACGGCGATACCACTATAAGCCTGCCGCCTTTTTTCAGCACACGCGCATATTCGTCGTTTGAAACGGGAGCAAACGTGCTTATCACCATATCTGCACTTTCATTTATGAAAGGCAGCTCAAATGAAGATGCTACCGCAAATTCACAGTTTGTGATACCCGATGTATGCACCCGCGTCATACAGTGCGATACCGCCGCCTTTGAAATATCTATACCAAAGATACTTGCATCTGTCATAGCCTTTGCATAAACACAGGTGTAATACCCTTCGCCGCAGCCGCTGTCAATGATGACAGGCTTCACGCAGCCTTTCAGCTGACCCTGCATTGTCTGCGCTATCCTTTCAGCAAGCGGCAGATAATACCCCTTATCGAGAAACCGCGTCCGCGCCTTTACCATTTCAGCATTGTCACCGCTGTTTTTCGGATTGCGCTTGTGCGTAGTCAGAAGATTGACATAGCCCTTCCTTGCAATATCAAAGCTGTGCCCGTTCTGACAGTGCAGCACATTGTCAAGCCTTTTGAGCTTCTTTTTGCAGACAGGACAAATATACATATCGTCACACCACCGTAAGTTCTAACTTTATTAACATTATAGCACATCTGTTTTTACTTGACAAGATGTAAATAAAGTTGTATAATAAATTGGAAATATTTAAAGCTGTGACGGAATTATCCGATGTCCCTGCGGCGCAGAGAGAAGACGTTTGGTGCAAGTCTTCGCGCAAGGCTCGGTGGCTTACCTGAGCTGTGCTGTGAAAACAGTGCCGTATGCCTGCGTTAAAGGCTTTGAGTGGTCATATTCTTTTCGGATATGACAATTTGGGTGGTAACACGGAGTAGCTGCTTCGTCCCATGTTCGGGGCGGAGCATTTTTATTTACCGCCGAATCAAAGAGCGATCAATTTAAACGGAGGAATTAAAAATGGAATGGACAAGTCTTAATGATCTGAGAGAATCTTATCTCAAATTCTTTGAGAGCAAGAACTGCCTGCGTCACAAGAGCTATCCTCTCGTACCGCAGAATGATAACAGCCTGCTGCTCATAGTTGCAGGTATGGCACCGCTGAAGCCGTATTTTACAGGTCAGGAGGTACCGCCCAGAACGAGAATGACTACCTGCCAGAAATGTATCAGAACAGGCGATATCGAGAATGTCGGCAAGACCGCAAGACACGGTACATATTTTGAAATGCTCGGCAATTTCTCGTTTGGTGACTATTTCAAGGACGAGGCTATCGCTTGGGCTTGGGAGTATGTGACCGAGGTGCTGAAGCTGCCAAAGGACAGACTGTACATTTCTGTTTACGAGGACGATGACGAGGCTGAAAAGATCTGGCATGAAAAGGTCGGCGTACCTATGGATCATATATTCCGCATGGGTAAGGAGGATAACTTCTGGGAGGCTGGTACAGACGGCCCCTGCGGTCCCTGCTCGGAGATATACTTTGACCGCGGCGAGCAGTACGGCTGCGGCAAACCTGATTGTACAGTAGGCTGCGACTGCGACAGATATATGGAGTTCTGGAACCTCGTTTTCACACAGTTTGAAAGACATGAGGACGGCACCTATACTCCGCTTAAACAGAAGAATATCGACACAGGCATGGGCCTTGAAAGACTTGCTGCACTTATGCAGGGCGTTGACTCTATATTTGACGTTGATACCGTCAAGGCGATCAGAGATAAGGTCTGCGAGATAGCAGGCTGCGAGTACGGCAAGGAGTATAAAAAGGATGTTTCTATCAGAGTCATCACCGACCATATCCGCTCGGTGACATTCCTTGCATCTGACGGCGTTCTGCCTTCTAACGAGGGCAGGGGCTACGTTATGAGAAGACTGCTCAGACGTGCAGTTCGTCACGGCAAGCTGCTGAGCATCAACGGAATGTTCCTTAAAGACATCGTTAAGACCGTTGTTGACTGCAATAAGTGTGAGTACAACGAACTTGAAGAAAAGTATGACTACATCGTTAAGGTGCTTACTACCGAGGAAAAGAACTTCAATGCTACTATCGACCGCGGTATGAAGATACTTGACGATTATATCGAGAATATGCAAAAGGACGGCAAGACCGTTCTTGACGGCGAAAGCTGCTTTAAGCTCTCCGATACATACGGTTTCCCTATCGACCTTACAAGAGAGATACTTGAAGAAAAGGGTATGTCTGTTGACGAGGACGGATATAATGTATGCATGGAAAAGCAGAGAGAGACCGCAAGGACCGCACGCGGCGGCTCAAAGTATATGGGCGCTGATGAAACAGTATTTCATCAGATGGACAAGACCTTCTCCACAGTGTTCACAGGCTATGAAACGCTCAACGGCACATCCGAGATCAAGTACCTTGCTACCGATGACGAGCTTATCGAGAACGCGGGTGTGGGCAGCGAAGTCTATATGGTCTGCGGCGAAACACCGTTCTATGCAGAAAGCGGCGGACAGGTAGGCGATAAGGGAGTTGTATCTACCGTAAGCGGCAAGGCAGAGGTGCTTGATGTCCAAAAGGTAGTTGCAGGCAAATTCGCTCATAAGCTCAGGGTGACAGAGGGCGCGCTGAGCGTCGGTCAGCAGGTCGAGCTGCACGTTGATAAGAAAAACAGAGATGACATTATGCGCAACCACAGCGCCGCACATCTTCTCCAGGCTGCACTTCGCGAGGTGCTTGGCGACCACGTTCACCAGGCCGGACAGCTTGTCGATGCAGACAGAGTGAGATTTGACTTCTCGCATTTCTCCGCAATGACCGAGGAAGAAAAGATAAAGGTCGAGGCTCTCGTCAACGCGAATATCCTCAAAGGCCTTGACGTTGAAACAAAGGAAATGCCTATCAAGGAAGCAGAAAAACTCGGAGCAATGGCTCTGTTCGGTGAAAAGTACGGCGAAACAGTAAGAGTCGTAACTATGGGTGACGGCGATGAGGTCGCATCAAGAGAGTTCTGCGGCGGTACACACGTTGATAATACATCAAGGATCGGTCTGTTCAAGATAATCTCCGAGGCATCAGTCGCAAGCGGCGTAAGAAGGATTGAGGGCGTAACGGGCAGAGGAGTGCTGAAACTCGTTGCCGAGCATTCTGAGGAGATAAAGAAGGCTGCATCTATTCTCAAAACTGCAAATCCTTTCGAGCTTGTTAAGAGATGCTCCGCTGTTATGCAGGAGGTCAAGGATCTTGAAAAAGAGCGTGACGAGCTGCAATCATCTATCAATGCTATCCGTTCAAAGACCATTATGAGCAGCACCGTCGATGTCAAGGGCGTTAAGGTCGCAAGTGCGCTGCTTTCAAATATCAAGCCCGATGCTCTGAAGAAAATGGCAGAGGACATCAAGTCGCAGTTTGACGATGTTGTAGTTGTTATCGCAGGTGTTTACGGTGATAAGGCAAACCTTGTCGCTGCAGCAGGAAAGGCTGCCGTTGCAAAGGGCGCGCACGCAGGTAAGATCGTCGGAAAGGCAGCTGCATTAACAGGCGGCAAGGGCGGCGGAAGACCTGATACCGCAATGGCAGGTGTCGGTGACAGGTTCAAGATCGACGAGGCACTTGCTCAGGTCAACGATATAGTTGCTGAATTTATTAAATAAAGAAAGAAGGTTTACCTATGAATGATTGTTTGTTTTGCAAAATAATCGCAGGTGAGATCCCCTCCAAGAAGATATACGAGGACGAAACAGTTTACGTCTTTGAGGACATCGCACCGACTGCGCCGATACATTATCTTTGTATCCCCAAGCAGCATATATCAAAACTTGATGAGGTGACTGCCGAAAACAGCGCAGTTATCGCTCACATCTATGAGGTAATTGCAAAGCTTGCCAAAGACCTTGACCTTAAAGACGGCTTCAGAGTCGTATCCAACTGCGGCGAGCAGGCAGGACAGAGCGTATTTCACATTCATTTTCATCTTTTGGCGGGCAGACCTTTTGAG
The DNA here is from genome assembly GCA_902786965.1 of uncultured Ruminococcus sp. Classification (GTDB taxonomy): domain Bacteria; phylum Bacillota; class Clostridia; order Oscillospirales; family Ruminococcaceae; genus Hominimerdicola. The sequence goes on from CADAEJ010000003.1 coordinate 13,416, forward strand.
TGGCCTGCGGGCTGATCGTTTCGGGCGGATATTCTTATCCGCCCTTATCTGTATACACTGATGCGACCGTGAGGTGATAGCGTGGTAAGAAAAGGCTTCTGGTGCGGACTGTCTTTTATGGCGGGCTTGTTTCTTACTGGCTGCTTTACTGTGAAGCTGTGGTGGGTGTTCGCTTTTTGTGCAGCTCTTTTGAGCGCGGTCGGTGCGTTTGCTTTTAAGTCCGTAAGGCGATATTTTATAGTCTGCGGCTGCTGGTTCATTATTGCCTGTATATACAGCGCCGCCTATACCCACTTTGTCTACGATGACCTTATTTCCTATGACGGACAAACCGTTACAGTCAGCGGTCAGGTCGAAAGCTTTGATTATACAGGTCACGGGCAGGGCTATCTCACGGTAAAATGCTCACTTGGCGGTCATACCACGAACATTTCCTTTCTTGTCAGCGATGATGATTATGATTACTATGACGATGTTGAGCTGACAGGTAAGGTCGTTAAGATAAAAGACAGCTACAACTTTCTTTCTGAAAGCTATAATTTCAGCGAGGGAGTATTTCTCAAAGGCAGCGGCACAGCAAGTGTAACGCTGAAAGGAACAAATTCCAACAGGCTCTTCAAAGCTATCCGCAATTACAGCGATAAGGCATTCAATACAATAATGCTGTACGGCGGTCACGAGGAGAAAGGTTTCCTTGGCGCGATGCTTTGCGGCGATAAGAGGAAAATGGATATCTCACAGAAGAATATGCTCTACCGCAGCGGCATAGGTCATATCTTTGCCGTATCGGGCACCCACCTTGTTATTCTGACAAGCATCATCGGGTTTCTTTTAAGCCGCCTGCTTGGCAGGGGACGCGCCTATTCGGTGACTATGCTTTGTATCACCTGGGCTTTTGTTATCTTTGCGGGAATGTCTGTCTCGGTCACGCGCAGCGCTATAATGATGTCTATAATCTATCTCGGAGATTTCTTTATGCGCAGGGGAGACAGTGCTAATTCGCTCGGCATAGCTGCCCTTGCGATATGTCTGTTCAATCCGTACTGTGTTTTCTCCTCGGGATTTCTGCTCAGCTTTTTCTCGGCATTTGCAGCAGGAGTCGCAGCACCGCACATTTACACAAGGCTGAATATCAAAGCAAAGCCGAAGTTCGTTTTCAAAGGCTTGGTTTTCTCCGTCGTTGAAATGATTTTTATCGCACCGCTTTGTGTGATATTTTTCGGCGGATTTTCAATACTTTCGCCGCTTACTAATATGCTGCTGATACCGCTTTGTACCGCAGCGCTCGTGCTGTGCTTTTTTGTCGCGCTGACAGGCTGCGCCGCATTTGCTGCAAAGCCGCTGATATGGGCGGCAACGATGCTTGTAAAGGCCGTGATAGCAGCAGTTAAGGTCATTTCAAAGCCGTCGCTCTTGTTTGTAACAGCACCGCAGACATCTGCTGTGATAGTAATTACGCTTGTGTGTGTATTTGTCATAGCTTTCTTATTTGTCAGCAAGAAACGGCTTTTCAGTATCCTGACAGCCTCCTGCGGACTGCTTGCGTGTATGCTTGTCTCAAACCTTTTTACTCTGTTTGGGTATGACAGGCTCGATTTTTATATCTTCGCCCGAAAGAAGGACTGCGCCGCTATTATCGTGCAGTCCGACAGCGCATATATAATTGATATGTCCAACGGTGCGCGCTTCACAGGTGCGCAGATGCGCGTTATCCAGCACTGCGGCGTGAGAAAGACAAGCGCAGTATTTGTCAATGGCGAGCCTTATTACACGCTTGGCAAATACAAGGATACCCTTTTCCCGCAGCCGAGTGTTTATATATCGGGTACGCAGGTGCCTGTTGATATGAACGATACTTACGAGCTGCAAACAGGTGACAGCGTAAAACTTGATGAAATTCGCTTCACAAGGCTTGAAAACGGCTTTGAATTAGAGTATAATAATAAAGAATATATTATCTATCCCGACAGATTTGTTATCGGCGGGGATACTTACTATACAAACGGCGAGTCTGTGCAATTTGATACGGACAGCAGCAAGGTAAGGAGGCTCGATCATGAGCTCGGTTTCACCGACTACACTTGGTAAAGATATACGAGATGGCAAAATAAGCACGCTCTACTATTTTTACGGACACGATGTCACAACTCTTGAAAACTATACCAGAAGGCTTGTAAACAAGCTGTGTCCCTCACAGGCACAGGCTATGAACCTGCATAAATTTGACGGCACAAAGCTTGATATACCTGCGCTTTCAGATGCCTGCCAGGCACTTCCGATGTTTGCGGAGAGAGTCGTTATAACGATCAACGACTTGAATATGGACGCCGTAAACAAAGGCGACGGTGATGATCTGCGCAGCATTCTCAAACAGCTTGAGGACGGCACGACAGTAATTATCTACGCAACTGCCGCCGATCTTTACAAGAATAAGAAATCCCTTACCGATAAGAATAAGCGCTTTTGCGACTTTTGCGACAAAAACGGCTGTGTGTGTGACTTTGCACTCAAAACTCCCGTCGAAATGGGCAGGTCTATCGCAAGCGAGTTTTCAAAGCTTGGCTGTACGATCTCAAGGAACAATGCAGAATACCTTGCGGAGATATGCCTTTGCAATACAGGCTTTGTAAAGCAGGAGATAAAAAAGCTTTCTGATTTCATCGGGCAGGGAACTGTCACTAAAGAGCATATCGACCTTTTGTGCATCAAGCACGTTGAGTCTGACGGCTATTCGCTTGCGCTGAATGTCCTGCGATCAAGAGCAAAGCAGGTCTTTGGCAGACTTGGTGAGCTTGTTCAGCAGAACTTTGAACCGTTTGAGATATTGAGCATAATCAGCTTCTCAATGGCGGATATCTACCGTGCCAAGCTTGCCCGTTCAACAGGAAGGACTTTGCAGGATATAATTTCTGATTTTGACTACCCGCGCAACAGAGAATTTGCCGTTAAGAAGATGTACAACGAGTGCGGAAATATTTCTGTAACGAGGATACGCGAAGCGCTGTCGATACTGTCCGATACCGACCTTGCGCTGAAGACCCGATCCCTTGGCAAAGGCTCTGATATGCTCACACTCGAACAAGGACTTGCGTGCTGTATGGCGCTTGACTGCTGATATGGAAAAGATAAAGGTATCACAAGCCATAGTTGTCGAGGGAAAGTACGATAAGATCAAGCTTTCCGCAGTTATTGACGGTATGATAATCTGCACCAACGGCTTTGGCATTTATAAGGATAAAAATACCGTAGAGCTTATCAGGCTCTATGCGCGCACAAGCGGTATAATCGTGCTTACTGATTCTGATTCTGCGGGATTTCAGATCCGCAATCACCTTAAAGGGATAGTTCCCCAAGGCAAGATCATCAACCTGTATATCCCCGAGGTGTTCGGCAAGGAACGGCGCAAAACCGCGCCCTCAAAAGAGGGGAAACTCGGCGTTGAGGGCATTGATGTCAAAATCCTGCGGGAAATCTTTGAACGCTCAGGCGTGCTTGACGTGCAGGATAATAACAAAGAGCATATCACATCAAATGATTTTTACGAGCTTGGCCTCAGCGGAAAGCCGTATAGTTCAAGCCTTCGCAAAGAGCTTTGCAGGATTCTCGGTCTGCCTGCCGATCTGACTTCAAAAGCGCTCACCGATTACGTTGACCGTACCCTTGATAAGCAAAAGCTTTCACAGATAGTTGATGAAATATCGCACAAGCTTACTTGCAAATAGCGCAGAAATGTGATATACTTATTTTTGTCCAAAGTCTGATTCTGAAAGGAAAGATCTGTATGATATATAACAATCTCAATCTTATCGACCTTAACGATTATCCTGTTAAATGGTGGGAAAAGCTTTTGTCACTTGCCCACGAGATAATCAAGGACCCCTCAAAGTATTCAAAAGCCTGCGAGGGCAAGATAATGGGTACGCTGTTCTACGAACCGTCCACAAGAACGCAGATGTCCTTTCAGACCGCTATGCTGCGGCTTGGCGGCACTATAATCGGATTTGACAACCCTGCAACATCTTCCGTTGCAAAGGGTGAGAATATTAAGGATACCACAAAGATCGTTTCGGAGTATGCCGACGTTGTCGTTATGCGCCACCCTACAGCAGGCTCGGTAAAAGCGGCGGCTCTCACGACCGAGTGCCCGATAATAAATGCGGGCGACGGCGGTCATCTTCACCCGACGCAGACGCTCACAGATCTTCTCACTCTCAAAGAGGAAAAGGGTCACCTTGACAATATGACGATCGGCTTTTGCGGCGACCTTAAAAACGGACGTACCGTACATTCGCTGATAAAAGCAATGTCCTGCTTCAAGGGAAATAAGTTCGTGCTTATCTCGACTCCCGAGCTTGCGCTGCCTACCTACATAAAGGACGTTCTTTCAGCAGGAGGTCACACCTTTACCGAGGTCACAGACCTTGAAAAAGCAATAGCCGAGCTTGATGTGCTTTATATGACAAGAATACAGCGCGAGCGCTTTGCAAGTGCCGAGGAGTATGAAAAGCAAAAAGGCAGCTATATCCTTGATATGACCAAAATGGCTTATGCAAAGGATGACCTTATCGTTCTGCACCCTCTGCCGAGAGTTGACGAAATAGCTATCGAGGTCGATGATGACCCAAGAGCGATGTATTTCAAGCAGGCAAAGTATGGAATGTTCATCAGAATGGCGCTGATACTTACCGTTCTTGATAATAAGGACAAGCCTGCACCGCTTATCACAGGCAGTGAGCATATCCACCAGAAATGCTCCAACCCCAAGTGTATCACGCATACAGAAACATATCTGCCTCACTATTTCAGAGGCGAGGGCACTACGCTTGAATGTGAGTATTGTGATGAAAGAACTCTTGTACAGTAAATACAGATAGGTGTACATATGGATAATAATGAAAATTCTAACCGCCCTGTGAGGCGTAAAAAGATACTGTGGGGAAGAGTTGCGGCAGCTGCTGTTGTGGTCATACTCGTGTTCATACTGCTTATCAAGGCAGCAGGCGCGCTTATCCGTTCAGGAAAGAGCAGCAGCTCATCAAAAGCAGATACCGCGCAGTCATCAAAGGCTGCTCCTGCTGTCACAGAGCAAAGCAGCAGCGAGCCTGAAAACAAAGCGAAGTATGAACTGACAGTCTGCATTGATCCCGGTCACGGCGATTATGATTCGGGTACGGTAAATGCCGATAAGACCAGACTTGAAAAGGACGATAACCTGAAAATATCCTTAAAGCTTCGTGAGTATCTTCAGAATTACGGCGTTAATGTGGTGATGACAAGGGATAGTGATACCTTTGTTGAGCTTGAGGACAGGACTGATATTGCCAACAACGCAAAGTGTGACTTCTTCGTGTGTATGCACAGAAACGCTTATGACGGCGATATGAAGGGCGTTGAGATATGGGTAAACAACGCACAGCCCAAAGAAGATACCGCCCTTGCCAAGAACATACTTGACGGACTTGAAAAGGTCGGCATCTCCAACAACCGAGGCGTTTGCTACGGTTATGTAGGTCAGCCCGAAATAAACTATCACGTCAACATTTATACATTTATGCCCAGCTGCCTGGTCGAGCTTGGTTTTTTGACTGACGAAACTGATAATAAGGACTTTGACGCGCATATGGACGAGTATGCAAAGGCTGTTGCCGATGCAGTCGTTAAAACCTGCGTTGAACTCGGTATTACAGATAAAGACGGAAAGCGCCTTATCAACGGACCGTTTTTCACCGATGATAAAAAGCTTGCGGCAGATGCGCAGGCTAAAAAGCCGCAGACAGTCTCAAAGCCATACAACACGCAGGAAAACGAATACTGATACAAAAACAAAAAGCCTTGTACAAAGCATCAGCTTGAGTACAAGGCTTATTTTAGTGAAGCTTGAAGTTCGGCTCGATAGTCCTTCGGATCTTTTTAAACTCCTCAAAAGCATTTGTCAGATCCTCGATAGTTTTTTCAAGCCCCTGCGCAGTCATTTCCTCGTGAAACTCGCAGACAAATTCCTTAACGAACGGATAGCTGTCCGTTCCGTACCATACCTTTGAGTGAAGCTCTTTAAGCGGCTCGGTATTTTCATCACCCTTTTTGTCGATAGGTATTATCCTGTAATTGAAATTTGTGTATAAGCTGCCTGTCCATATGTTGCCCTGGGTGAAAAATGTTATGGTCGGCAGATCAAAGTATCCGTGAAGCATAATATCGTTCCTTTCGTTCATCTGTTTTTATTATACAATACTTTTGACTATATTTCAATAGCTGCGATAATTTTTAACTTGTTAAACAAATCTACTCTAATTTAATTTGAAATCATTGCAAAAATATGTTATAATAAAATGTCAGTTAATTGAAAGGATAGGTGTAATGGAGAAATTAAATGAGATCTTGACCAAGATAGATGACTATGTTTGGGGTCTGCCCCTTATAATCGCGATATTGAGCATAGGTGTATTTCTGTCATTCAGAGTGAAATTCTTGCAGATTTTTCATCTTCACAAGGGCTTTTACTTTATGTTCAAGAAGGAGAAAGGCGGCAAAGGCGGCGAGATATCAAGCTTTGCGGCGCTATGCACTGCTCTTTCCGCCACCATCGGTACGGGAAACATCGTGGGCGTGGCAACAGCGGTCGGTGTGCTCGCAGGCGGTCCTGGTGCGCTTTTCTGGATGTGGGTCGCAGCATTTTTCGGAATGTCTACCAAGTACGCGGAATGTTTCCTTGCCGTCAAGTACCGCAAGATCGACAAGGACGGACACGCGATCGGCGGACCGTTTTACTACATAGAGTACGGTATGGGCAGACGCTGGAAATGGCTTGCAAAGGTCTTTGCGTTCTTCGGCGCGTGCGTCGGCATCTTCGGTATCGGAACATTTTCTCAGATAAACGGCATAACCTCTGCTGTGCAGAATTTCTTTGATCCGCAGAAAGCGCATACAATAACTGTTTTCGGGCGCGAGTATACTCTTGCAGTTGTGATCTCGGGCGCGATCATCACCGTTTGTGCGGCACTTGTTATTATCGGCGGTATCAAGCGCATTTCAGGCGTTGCGCAGATAATCGTGCCGTTTATGGCGATACTTTATGTGCTTGCGGCTGTAAGCCTAATTGTGATAAATGCAGGGAAGATCCCGAGTGCGTTTGCGACTATCTTCAAAAGCGCTTTTACAATGCGAGCTGCCGCCGGCGGAACTATCCCAATGATGTTTGTGGCAATGCAAAAGGGTGTTGCGCGCGGTATATTCTCTAACGAGGCTGGTCTTGGTTCGGCACCGATAGCCGCCGCAGCTGCCAAAACAAAAGAACCTGTAAGGCAGGGACTTGTCTCAATGATGGGAACCTTCATCGACACGGTCGTTATCTGCACAATGACAGGCCTTGCAATAATAATGATGGATAGCTACAAGGCTATAAATCCCGTTACAGATGCACCATTTGAAGGAGTAGAGGTCACAACGCACGCATTCAAAAACGGCTTTTCGTTCCTTCCTTCAAATATACCCGCATTCGTGCTGATGCTTTGCCTTGTATTCTTTGCCTTTACGACCATACTTGGCTGGAACTACTACGGCGAGCGCTGTATGGAGTATCTCACAGGCGGCAATATGAAGCCCGTCAGAATATACAGATACCTTTATATCCTTGCGATCTCTATCGGTCCGTATATGACTGTTTCTGCCGTGTGGACTGTCGCAGACATCTTCAACGGGCTGATGGCGATACCGAACCTTATCGCACTTGTCGCGCTAAATAAAGTCGTGGCGCAGGATACCTCTGCGTATGTGCTGAAGCTGAAACGATCGCGGCGTATCAAGAAGCTTGCCCGAAGCAGAGCATATAACGATACTTGAAGCACAAGGACTTATTACTTGAAAAAAGAAAACAAATGTGATACAATTATTAATACAAAATGATATTGAAAGGAAAGATAATTATGACTTACAAGGAAAGCTTTATCAAATTCATGGTCGAGTGCGGCGTGCTTACATTTGGCGATTTTACTCTCAAAAGCGGAAGAAAAGCACCCTATTTCGTAAATACGGGCAACTACAAGACAGGCGCACAGCTTGCAAAGCTTGGTGAGTTCTATGCTGAGTGCATAAACGAGAACAATATTGACGTTGAAACTCTCTTCGGACCTGCCTACAAGGGTATCCCGCTTGCAGTTTCTGCTGCTGTTGCGCTGTATAACAAGTTCGGCAAGGAGGTCAGCTATTGCTTTGACAGAAAAGAGGTCAAGGATCATGGCGAGGGCGGTATGTTTGTCGGCAAAAAGCTTGCAGACGGCGAAAAGGTCGTTATTATCGAGGACGTTATGACCTCGGGCAAGGCTCTTCGCGAGGTAATGCCAAAGCTTAAAGATACTGCAAATGTCAACGTTACAGGAATGGTCATCACTGTTGACAGAATGGAAAAAGCCCTTGACAGCGAGCTTTCCGCTGTTGAACAGGCATATAAGGATTTTGGTGTCAAGGTCTATTCAATAGTTAATATCAACGATATCATTGATGCTATCAGAAACGGTGCCGTTCAGGGCAAGGAGTACCTTGATAAAATGCTGGAGTACAGAAATACCTATGGTGTAAATAAGGATTGATTTGATTACAAATTGAAAACATTTGTAATACAATTGTAGTAATATGTAACTTGTCTGTTGTTGAACATTTTTCTATAAAATAGTATAATGTTAACTGTAGAACAAGAAAGGAAAAAGAATGAACACTAAGATGTAAAAACTCTTAGCTCGTTTCATCCTCTCCAAAATTTTTACACAAGCAAAAGGTAGCCAAGCGGCTGCCTTTTTGTTTTATAAAAATTATTTTCCTTGGTACTTGAAAAATCAGGCGCATTGGTGTATAATAATAAAGGTTTTACAGTGAACGGAGGAAAGCAAATGGCTAAAAAGAAGAAAAGAAAGGGAAGATACCGTTTTGGACTTGTTCTTGTCCTCAGTGCGTTTATACTTATCATTTCCTTTTGTGCATATATGACGAATACAACGCTTGAAGAGGTGCTTGAAAGCAAATATCCCGATGGTATCGTTGTCCATCAGGAGAATTACGGCGGTTCATCAAGCACAGCAGAATAAGATTTATTAAAGGACTGTTCAAACAGTCCTTTTTTCTATTGATTTTTTAAAGCGAATGTGCTATAATTTATTAAACGATATTGAATTTTTTATACATAATTTACGAGAGGTGATAATGTGTACGATGTTTTGATTATCGGTGCAGGTGTAGTCGGCTGCGCTGCCGCGATGGAGCTTTCAAAGTATAAGTTAAAGGTCTGCGTTGCCGAAAAGGAAAGCGACGTCTGTGAGGGGACAAGCAAAGCAAACAGCGCAATAATACACGCAGGCTTTGATGCAAAAGAGGGTACGCTGAAAGCAAAGCTCAATGTGCTTGGCAGCCAGATGATGCCCGAGCTAGCAAAAAAGCTCGACTTTGCATACAAGCGCAACGGCGCAATGGTGCTTTGCTTTGACAAGGCTGATCTTCCAAAGCTTGACGAGCTTGAGCAAAGAGCAAGGAATAACGGCGTTGACGGCGTTCGCGTTGTAACGGGCGATGAAGCGAGAAAGCTTGAACCATCGCTTTCTGACGAGGTTTGCGGCGCACTTGTGGCTGAAACATCGGGCATAGTCTGCCCGTTTGAAATGACCCTTGCCTTTGCGGAGAACGCGCTGCAAAACGGTGTCGATTTCAAGCTCTCAACTCTTGTTACCGGCATAGATAAAAACGAGAACGGCTTTACTGTCCATACATCTCGCGGTGATATCCAAACAAAAGTCATAATCAACGCAGCAGGTGTCTATGCGGATAAGATACACGCTATGGTAAGCAGTAAGCCTCTGGGCATAACTCCGCGCCGCGGCGAGTATCTTCTTATGGATAAAGCCGCAGGCAGCCTCGTCAGCAGAACGATATTCCAGCTGCCTACAAAAATGGGCAAGGGTATACTCGTTACCCCGACGGTTCACGGTAATCTGCTCGCTGGTCCTACCGCCGAAAATATAGACGATAAGGATAATGTATCCACCACTAAAAACGGTCTTGACGAGGTCAAAGCAAAGAGTGCACTTTCAGTCAAAAATATACCTTTCGGAAAGGTCATCACAAGCTTTACAGGACTTCGTGCTGTGGGCGATACAGGTGACTTTATCATCGCTCAAAGCGATGTAAAGGGATTTATCAATGCCGCAGGCATCGAGTCACCGGGACTTTCGAGCGCGCCTGCTATCGCACAGTATCTTTGCGAAATAGTTGGTCAAATACTTCCTCTTGAAACCAATACTGATTATATCGGCACAAGAAAGGGCATCACCCATTTTACAGCGCTTTCAAAGGACGAGCAGAACGAGCTTATCAAGCGCGAGCCTGCTTACGGCAAGATAGTCTGCCGCTGCGAAACTGTAACAGAGGGCGAGATACTCGATGCGATAAACAGACCTCTCGGCGCGACCACCCTCGATGGTGTAAAGCGCCGTACAAGAGCAGGTATGGGCAGATGTCAGGCAGGATTCTGTTCACCTACAACTATGTCGCTTATAGCCAAAAAGCTCGGCATAAAGATCCAGGACGTAAGAAAAAGCGGTGTTTACAGCACACAAAGGAGGCAGGACGATGAATGAATACAGTTTGCTGATAATCGGCGGAGGTCCTGCCGGAATGGCTGCGGCTGTTGCTGCGAAAAAAGCAGGTGTCGATGACCTGCTAATCCTTGAGCGCGACAGTGTTCTCGGCGGAATACTCAACCAGTGTATACACAACGGATTTGGTCTGCACACGTTCAAAGAGGAGCTTACAGGTCCCGAATATGCCGAAAGATACGCAAATATGGTGAAAGAGCAAGGCATACCATTTGAGCTTGATACAATGGTGCTTGCCGTTGAAAAGGTGCAGGGCAGCGATAAAAAGGCAGTGACCGTGATAAGCGCAAAGCGCGGTGTCCAGACACTTTATGCAAAAGCTGTCATACTTGCAATGGGCTGCCGTGAAAGACCAAGAGGAGCGCTCAATATCCCGGGATCCAGACCGCAGGGCGTGTATACCGCAGGTACGGCGCAAAAGCTCGTTAACCTTGAGGGCGCAAAGATAGGCAAAGAGGTTGTCATACTCGGCTCGGGCGATATCGGACTTATCATGGCAAGGAGAATGACGCTTGAAGGCGCGCACGTTGCGGCTGTCGCAGAGCTTATGCCGTATTCAAGCGGTCTGAAAAGAAATATCGTTCAGTGCCTTGATGATTACGGCATACCTCTTTTGCTCAGCCATACAGTTGTTGATATCAAAGGCAGAGAAAAGCTTGAAGGCGTGTATATCGCAAAGGTAGATGAAAATAACCGTCCGATCGAAGGAACGCAGGAGTATTATCCCTGTGATACGCTGCTGCTTTCCTGCGGACTTATCCCCGAGAACGAGCTGACGATAGGTGCAGGTGTTGAGATCGACCCGAGAACAAACGGCGCATCGGTGAGCGAGAGCCTTGAAACAAGCGTAGAGGGCGTGTTTTCCTGCGGAAACGTGCTGCACGTTCACGACCTTGTTGATTTCGTTTCCGAGGAATCCGCAAGAGCAGGCGAGAATGCAGCGAAATACATTCAAAGCGGCATAGACCGCAGCAGCAAGACTCTCGCTGTAAACGCAGGCAACGGCGTTCGCTATACCGTCCCGAGCAGGATAAGTTTAGCAAATCTTGCACCTCTCAACCATATCAGGTTCAGGGTCACAGGCGTATACAAAAATGTCAGCATTGTAGTAAGCTCGGGTGAAAAGGAGCTTTTGCGTAAAAAATCACAAATACTTGTCCCAAGCGAAATGGTAGACCTTATCTTGAAACAGGATAAGCTCAAAGACCTTGATAACGATATCAGTGTTTACATCGAGGAGGTGGGAGTATGATAAAGGAACTGACTTGTATATGCTGCCCTATGGGATGTGCGCTTAAAGCCGAGCTTGACGACAAAGGACAGGTCATCTCTGTTAGCGGCAACACCTGCATCAGAGGCGAAAACTATGCAAGATCCGAGCTTACGGCTCCCGTCAGAACAGTTACAACGACCGTGCTTTCCAAAGATGAAAAGCCGATCCCCGTAAAGACCAAAGAACCTGTCCCGAAGGAAAAGATATTTGAAGTGGTAGAGGATATCAAATTCCAAAGAATAGATCTGCCTGTAAAAATGGGCGATGTAGTAGTAAAAAATGCAGCCGATACAGGTATAGATATTGTAGCAACACGCAGCGTTGACTAATAAGCAGAAAGGGGAGATATTATGAATATCGCAAACCTTATGGTAAACGAACAAAGCAGTATAAAGATAGCCTCGACAAGCACACTGTATTTTGATCCGTTCAACTTGCCTAACGAACCGCACGATGCCGATTTAGTGTTTATTACCCACGAGCATTACGATCATTTCTCATTTAAAGACATCGACAAAGCGGCAAACGAAAAGACGATATATGTCTTCCCAAGAGGTATGAAAAATGCGATGCTCAAGCATAAAATACCCAAGGAACAGATATATCCTCTTGTACCCGGGCAGACAGCTCTGATAGCCGGAGTACCCATACAAGCAATAGCGGCTTATAATATCAACAAGCCGTTCCACCCTAAAAACAATGGTTGGCTTGGCTATGTAGTTACAGTTGACGGCAGCCGCATATACATCTGCGGAGATACCGATGATACACCCGAAGCGCGTGCAGTAAAGTGCGATATCGTCTGCGTGCCTGTCGGCGGAACATATACAATGGATGCCAGGGAAGCAGCAGTTTTTGTGAATACGATAAAACCGAGGATCGCAGTTCCCATGCATTACGGCACCGTGGTAGGCAAGCCTGCCGATGCCGACACATTTGAGCGATGTGTATACAAAAATATACCTGTTTGCCGCAAGCTTTTCTTTTAATGATTGCTGCCCGATGCCTACTATATATAGTAGGTGTCGGGTATTATTTTTGCCTGTTGAGAAGACATAAAAAGACTGCTGACAAACAGATCGGCAGACAGATAGAACAAAGGTTCACTATAAGAGAAAAAAGACAGAAAAACAAGAAAATTTTCAGATTTTTATGTGTGTAAAGTGAAATGCTTTACAGCGATATTTAGTAGAAATTCGATTTGTTTTCAGGCAAAAAACGGCCGATTTTGTAAATAGTTTGTTCATATTTGCCTTCTTTTGAATTAGTTTTTGGCGCAAACAAGCGTAAAATCAGTATTTATGCCTGTAAAGTAAATCACTTTATAGCGTTATATGCAAAAACAGTGCTGTTAAGTATATTTGCTTGACGAAAAACGCGCAAAAATTATTTGAAATACCTCGAAAATTTACATAAACTGTAAATTGTGCAGTGTGTACAAAAGTTGTGGGTCTAATTTGGCAAAAAGCACATTGACAGTTCGGAACAAATACTATATACTTTGAATTGTTCCACACGAACCACAACATATTGTGGTCGCTCTTTGAGAGCTGAAAGGTGTGGCGGGCGTATCTGCCCAAAGGCTATTATGGTTTTTTATAATGCAGTCGGTTCTTATTCTGACTGTTGTATATAGTGAAGATGATAATCGGGGGAAGTTTATTATGATTATTAAGATCAAAAAACGTGACGGAAGAACAGTTACATTTAATATCGAGAAGATCGCCAATGCTATATATAAGGCTGCACAGTCAGTCGGCGGCTCCGATCAGGAGGAAGCGCTCACACTTGCCGGCAAGGTCGTAGATATGCTTATGGAAAAGGAGATGACCTCTCCTACTGTTGAGCAGATCCAGGACTGCGTTGAAAAGGTCCTTATAAATGAAGGTCATGCATCTACTGCAAAGGCTTATATCCTTTACCGTTCCGAGAGGACCCGCGCAAGAGAGATGAATACAAGGCTTATGAAGGTCTATGAGGATCTTACCTTCAAGTCTGCCAAGGATTCCGATCTCAAGCGTGAAAATGCCAATATCGATGGTGATACCGCTATGGGCACAATGCTCAAATATGGTTCAGTCGGCGCAAAAGAGTTCTATGAGATGTATGTGCTTGACCCTGTACACGCAAAAGCACATTCCGAGGGTGACATACATATTCACGATATGGATTTTTATACCCTCACCACTACCTGCACCCAGATCGACCTTACAAAGCTGTTTAATAAGGGCTTTTCCACAGGTCACGGTCATCTGAGGACACCTAACGATATCGCAAGCTATGCTGCGCTCGCGTGTATAGCTATACAGTCTAACCAGAACGACCAGCACGGCGGTCAGTCGCTGCCTAAGTTTGATTATGATATGGCTGCGGGCGTTGCCAAGACTTTCAAGCACAGATACCGCGATAATGTTCACAGAGCGCTCAATCTGCTCGGCGGATTTGAGAACTCGCAGGCTATCGCTAAAAAGCTCGTTGACCAGCTTGAAGAGAAGGGCTTTGTTCCTACGCTTTCAAACGATAACGGCTATCAGGATGCCGAGGCTAAACTGCTTGTGCAGATAGTTGACGCTCCGACTGTCAAGAAAATTCAGAATTTTGCATACAAGACCTCTGTCAAAGAGACTGACAGAGCTACCTATCAGGCTATGGAGGCTCTTATCCATAACCTCAATACTATGAATTCCAGAGCTGGTGCGCAGACACCGTTCAGCTCCATCAACTACGGTACCGATACCTCTATCGAGGGCAGAATGGTCATCAAGAATGTTCTGCTCGCAGAGGAGGCTGGCCTTGGCAACGGTGAAACACCTATTTTCCCGATCCACATTTTCAAGGTCAAGGAGGGTGTCAACTTTAATCCTACCGATCCTAACTATGACCTTTTCAAGCTTGCCTGCCGGGTTTCCGCAAAGCGTCTTTTCCCGAATTTCTCGTTCATTGATGCTCCTTATAATCTTCAGTATTATAAAGAGGGCGATCCGAACACGGAGATCGCTTATATGGGCTGCCGTACAAGAGTTATTTCCAATGCGCACGACCCATCAAGAGAGATCGTTACAGGCAGAGGCAACCTGTCCTTTACTTCGATAAATCTCCCTCGTCTTGGCATCAAGGCGAATAAGAACATAGGTGCGTTCTTTGACAGCCTTGACGATATGATGCAGCTTTGTATCGACCAGCTCAAGCACAGATTCAAGATCCAGTGCATGAAGAGAGTCAGAAACTATCCTTTCCTTATGGGACAGGGTGTTTGGATCGATTCGGAGAACCTCTCACAAGACGATACAGTTGAGGAAGTCCTCAAGCACGGTACGCTTTCAGTCGGCTTTATCGGACTTGCAGAGTGCCTTGTAGCGCTTACCGGCAAGCATCACGGTGAGGACGAGGAATCAAGAAAGCTTGGACTTGAGATAATAACTCATATGCGCAACAGAATGGACGAGGAAACCAAGCGCACAGGTTTGAATTTCTCACTGCTTGCAACGCCTGCCGAGGGTCTTTCGGGCAGATTTGTCAATATGGATAAGAAACGTTTCGGTGTTATCCCCGGTGTTACCGACAGGGAATACTACACCAATTCATTCCATATACCTGTTTACTTTAATATCAACGCTTTTGAAAAGCTTAAAATAGAAGCTCCGTATCACGCTCTTACCAATGCCGGTCATATCAGCTATATCGAGCTTGACGGCGACCCGCTCAACAACCTCACTGCCTTTGAAAAGGTCGTAAGGTATATGAAGGAAGTCGGTATCGGATATGGTTCTATCAACCATCCTGTTGACCGTGACCCTGTCTGCGGATATACGGGAATAATCGGGGACAAGTGCCCCAAGTGCGGCAGAACAGAGGCTGAACACCACAGAGTCTGCCACGAAAGAATACCACGCCTTAAAGCATAGTCAAGTGCTCTCTTTTTAGGGCTTCGTTCTCACATAGAGAGCGGAGCCCAGCTTTTTTTCAGGAGGAAAAATTATGAAACTGCGAATAGCAGGTACTGTCAGCGAATCAATAGTTGACGGTCCGGGATTCAGATATACCATCTTTACGCAAGGCTGCCCGCATCACTGTGAGGGCTGCCATAACCCGCAGACGCACGATTTCAACGGCGGTGTGCTCGTTGATACCGATGACCTGTTTGCCGAGATAATCAAGGACAGGCTCCTTGACGGCGTTACTTTCAGCGGAGGCGACCCGTTCTGCCAGTGCAAACCGCTTACCGAGCTTGCACGCAAAATAAGAGCCTACGACGGCTTTATAACGCCGCTTAATATCATCTCGTATACGGGCTATACATACGAGTACCTTGTTTCCAATGCAAATGATGAAAACGGCTATATGGAGCTTTTAAAAGAGCTTGATTACCTCGTTGACGGCCCATTTGTGCTTGCCAAGCGAAGCCTTGAGTTGAAATTTATGGGCAGCTCAAACCAGCGCTTTATTGACGTTAAACAGTCACTTGAACAGGGCAGAGCAGTTGAGATCGAGCCATACTGAATCATACCAAACAAAAAGCAGCCTATCGGTTTATCAGAACCGTTAAGCTGCTTATTTTTTAGTACATACAGTTTACAAGCATTGCAGATATGAATTTAACAGGGCTCAGATTCGGCTTGACGATTATCCTTGCAATATAGTTCAGGTATTCGTAAGCGCGGTCAAGCTCTTCCTTGCTCGGTTCGTGCTTGCCCATATAAGCGTCCTGCGTTACGCTGAACAGGAACTTGAGTTCCTTGCCTATGTGTATATCCTTCTTTGCAAGCTCCTCGTGTATCTGATCGCAAAGCTGCTCATCGGTGATGTTGTCACCGACATTCAGATCCAGAAGTTTAAGATACTTTATCGAGTATTTCAGAATGTATTCAAGTCGTTTTATCCCTTCGCCGTCCAGACAGTTGCGCTCGCGCGTCCTTATAAGAAGGATCCTTCGCAGCAGCATCACTGCCAGAAATGCCGCTATCATGATCGCAGCCGCAATAATGATCTTTGCCGAGGAGAAAGCGTTGTGATCGTTCTGCGGCGGATACGGAGCTATTGATGTATCGCTTCCGATATTTGAGGTAATTGTACCGCTGCCACTGCTGTCAGGTGCGCTTCTGTGGTCGATGTATCCGCTTGTGCTTTGGTCGGAAGAATTGCTGTCGGGTGAAGCTGAGTCGGGTGAACTGCTTGGATCTGCCTGCGAGCTGTCAGGTGAGGACGATGTATCAGGCGATGAAGAGCTGTCAGGTGTGCTTTCTGACGAGCTGTCACTTGCTGATGAAGAGTCGATCTGACTGCTGCTGTCATCTACAGGAGTCTGTATAGGGTGCTTTTCCTTCTCGGTCATATTCGGGTTGTCGTTATCATATCCCGGAGTAAAATCTACACAAACCCAGCCGTAGTTTTCAAAGTATACCTCCGTCCAGGCGTGCGCGCATTTGTCAGTTACATCAATGCTGCACGATTCTGCATTCTGATCGCAAAGTGACGGCAGCACCACATATCCTTCCACAAATCTTGCCTGGAAGCCGAACATTCTCAAAAGCTGAACGCCCGCTGATGCGTAGTAAGAGCAGTATCCCTTTTTCTGCTCACTGAGGAAGTAGTCAACAAAATCTCTGCCTTTAGGTGTTTTTCCGGGCTCCAGCGAGTACTGGAAGTTATTATCGGAGAAATACATATTTATCGCAACAACAACATCGTTATAGCTGCGCACACCTTTGAGATATTTACTTTCTATCTCGTTGTATGCTCTCCTCAGACCCTCTGATTCGGTCACCTTGCTGTAATTCTTTTTAACGAACGAATTGTAGCTCTCAAGTGCGTCAGACGGAAGAGTATTGTTTCTCTCGAATGCATCAGGATCGTTTATCACAGCGTTCTGGACACTTTCAAAGCTGTCAAAATCGGGATTTGGCTTTCTGTAAGATATGCTGTAGCTGTTTGAACCAAGCTTTACATACGAATCCAGATACGGCCGCATCTTGTAGTCTTTTTTCTGCTCCGATGCAGTATAGTATGAAGCATACGGCGCATATACGAACTTTTTGCTCGCGCCCTTGACTTTTACGCTGATCTCCTCATCGGCAGTCAGCCCTTCCTCTCCCCGCGCAGCGAGAAGATTTGTCAGGTCGGTAAGCTCAAAATAGTTTATATCCTGCGGACTGACTCCGACCGAATCAAGCTTCTTTGCAAAGCTTTCTGATTTGTTGTACGTCACAGGATCCCATTGGTTGTTATTGTAATCACCGGCAACATAGCCGCGCAGATACAAGGTTTCCTTGAAAGGCGCTGTATCGACCACAAGAGCCGTTGTTCCGTTGAAGTTGATACCGTCCGTATCACCGAGTTTGCCTCCGTTTGTACCGCCGACCGCTTTTGTTCCGAAGAAATCAAATCCGCCGTCATAGTCAGCAAACAGACCGCCAAGATCTTCGAGGCTGAAATTTTCAATAAAGTTATTGATACGTTTTCTGTACCTTTCAACAGTTTCAGATCTTTCGTGCCCAAACAGATTGGCAAGCAAGATGGTGAGAATAAAAATAGCTGCACAAAGCAGAGCAATAAATCTCATCAGCACGAAGAAAACCTTTGATTTTTCGGTTTCTGATGTCAGGTAATACGTGTGCTTTTTTTCGTGTACCGCAAATGTATTCTTTCGCCCCGCCTTGTTTGTGCGCTGATTTATAGTGTGCAGCGAGATAAGTATCACCCAGCCCATTACCAGCACGACCACCGAAACAAGAGGCGCTTCCCAGCCGTGATACATTCCAAGCTCAAACAGCGGGAACGTGATTATGAAAAGCATTGGGAAATCTATCCTGAACACACAGGCGATCGTAACAACAATGCTTACCACCGATGACAGGAAGTTCATAAAGAACGATGCAAGCTCGGGGTAGTCAAGCGGGTGTATGCCGTTAAGCGATGTGCCGAGCATACTGCTTGGCTGTTTTGCGTGTTCAAGGTAAAGCGAAACTGTGCAGAAGAATCCCTGTGATACCTCTGTGTAATTCAGCACAAAGTACAAAAAGTACAAAACAAGGAATATGATCGCGATCGTTCTGATCTCCTTATTATTGACTTTTGCAACGCAAAGAAGTCCTGTCGAGAGAAAACAGCACAGGAAAATGCCTGCATAGCTTGGTTCTTTCAATATGAACGATGCAAACATACACATCGTTGCAAAGCTGACAGCAAGCGCGAACAAAGCCCTTGCTATGCTGAAATATACGGATTCGTGCGGCTTTGTGTATCGCAATGTGATATCATTTCCAAAGCAAACACCGTTGCTGCTGATAAAACCGTTGTCTATCAGAGCTTTTCTTTTCTTTCTCATTTTTATATGTCTCCGAAATAATTGCTGATTTTTTAGTGTTAAAGCACAATTTCTGAAAATGCTTCTGCAACGCGGTCACGCATAACATTGAGTATCGTAACATTGTCGTTTGTTTCGCTCTTGCCAAGCATCTGCTGGTCATTCACCGCGAATACGAATGTGTATCTTGATGCGCAGCCTGATTCGCTTATCGCAGTAACCTCGCTGCTTTCAAGCGCGGGCGTTACAACAATAAGGTGCGCACAGTTTATCTGCCCTTCTTCTGCGGCAAACGGATATATCGGCATAGATCCATCGCTGTATGTTTTTGTTTTGATAAGTGCTTCAGAACAGTCCATATGATCCTGTTCGTCCTTGATGTTCATTTGCCTGAGCGCTTTATCTGCGTTGTCGAACCAGCTTATGCTGTGGGCGTATCCGCGTTCTGTGAGCAGCATTGATACTGATAGTGCGCTTTGTATGATAGCATCATAGCTGCGCAGACTGTCTGTATTTAGGTTGATGAAAATGTTGAGCGCGAAAGTCATCGGCAGTGAATAGTCCTTTACCATGACCGAATCCTGCTTTGCAGAAAGCTTCCAGTGAATGCGGTTGAGCTTGTCGCCCTCTATATATTCGTGTATATCAAAGATCTGCGATGGGTCATCGCCCTTTTTATCGGGAGAGAATTCATCCGAGTCAAACCCTGTGTTGCTGTAGTCTGATATGCGGTTTTCAAGCCTGCTGTACTGCGGAAAGACAAAAACGGTCGAATCTTTCTGACATTCGCTGAAGCCTTTACCCCTGAGCTTGAATTTAAATAGCCTTAAAATGTCGAAAACACGGCATTTTTTGATCTTGAAATCCACCGCGCCAACGTGCAGCGATGCTATATTGAGCAGCATACTGTGGCTTTCTCTTGGCATTATCGGTGAATTGATCTTTGCGATATTTTTGCCGTCTGTTTCAATAGCGCTGTGGTATTCAAGCACTATCTCAAGATTTGCAACAGGGAATACAGAGCTGTTTTCGGCGACGATCTCAAGCTGCAGCGGAGTTTTGCCCGTAGCTTTCTGCGTCTTTTGTGTAAAGTACACCCTGACTTTTCTTGACAGATAAAAGTCAAGAGCAAACAGCACTATCGGCAGCGCGAACATAAACACCATCAGGTAATACGAGAATGCACCCGTGTACATTATGTAGAAAAATACCGATATTATCATCAGTATCAGATATATAAAAATCATCGGTTTGCCTCGCTTATTTGTTTATACGCGGGACCTGCACGCCCGATATGACACCCTGGATGACCTGCTGCTGTGAGATACCGTTGAGCTTTGCCTTGGATTCAAAAACGAGCCTGTGTCTTACAACATCGTCAAAACAGTAAAGCACATCATCAGGGATAACATAATCTCTTCCTTTGAGCAGGGCAGTAGCCTTGCATATTTTCAGCAGGGCGATAGAGCCTCTTGGCGAAAGACCGAGCTTGATATAAGCGTTATTTCTTGTAGCGTTAGCAAGCGCGGCGATGTATGACAGCACTTCATCTGAAACATAAACATCATCAACGGTCCTTTTAGCCGCGATAATATCATCTATCGTAGCAACGCTCTGTACCGTATCGGTCGAAACATTGGTGTTTTTGGATTTGAGCATATTTATCTCGCTCTCAAATGACGGGTAGCCCATAGTCAGCCTTACAAGGAATCTGTCAAGCTGTGATTCGGGAAGCATCTGCGTGCCGATAGAGCCCATCGGGTTTTGCGTGGCGATAACGATGTACGGGTCAGGAACATTGTGCGTTACGCCGTCAACAGTGACCTTGCCCTCCTCCATTACCTCAAGCAGAGCAGACTGCGTTTTAGAGGATGTTCTGTTTATCTCATCGGCAAGGAACAGATTTGTCATTGCCGCACCCTCTTTGTATCTGAACTCATGTGTATCCTTGTCAAGCACAGAAAAACCCGTTACGTCTGACGGCAGAACATCAGGTGTGAACTGCATTCTCTTATAATCAAGATTCAGTGCCTTTGAAAGCGCGATAGCAAGTGTAGTTTTGCCAACGCCCGGTATATCCTCTATAAGAATATGACCGCCCGACAGTATCGAAAGCAAGACCTTGACGATTATCTCATCTTTGCCGATAATTACCTTTCTTACCTGATTGATAACACTTTGCGAAAGTGCAAGCACTTTTTTCTGTTCATTGTTAAGTTCGTACGACATTTGTTTTGTTCTCCTTATTTTAAAATATTCCATATTATTATAACATATATCACTTGTCAATGCAAGTGTATCGACGAAAAAAATGTAATGGGCAGCCGGTATGAATAAAGGCAGCCGTGCGCTCATAGTATCTAATAGGACAAGTGCTGACGGGGAGGCGGTATATTGAACATAAACAGCCGATTGCAAAGCGTATTTGCGTATCTTCCGCCTTGTGTGCTTGAAGCTGTGCGATCAGTTCCGCAATGCGAACAGCGCCAGCTGCGCGAGATACGTCTGCGCCTTGCACGCAAGCTTACAGTCACCGCAGGGGATAAGGAGTATTTTCTCAGCCGCAGCGGACTGCTCACATCATCAGCTGACAATGCCGTTGATGTGACTTGTGATGATATATCTTACATCTGCCATCTTGCATTTAAAGAATCTGTACACAGCTTTCGCAGCGAGATAATAAACGGCTATGTCACAGTAAAGGGCGGCAGCAGGATAGGCTTTTGCGGAACTGCCGTACTTGATGTGCGCAATTCATACAGCGTAGAGAATGTCAAGGATATCTCCTGTGTCAATATCCGTATAGCGCGTGAGATAAAGGGCTGTGCAGACGAGCTTTGCAAACAGCTGTTTGATCGCCGCACCACGAGCCTTCTTATAGCAGGTCCGCCTGCAAGCGGAAAAACGACTCTGCTGCGCGACCTTACAAGGCAGCTGGGAAATGCTTACAGCACAAGTCTTATAGACATCAGAAACGAGATAGCTGCTGTCTTTGAGGGCATCGCACAGAACGATGTGGGCTTGATGACCGATATTTTTACAGGCTACAACAGGTTTGAGGGCATAATGACAGCTATCCGTGTGATGTCGCCTGTTTATCTTGTTTGTGATGAGATCGGCAGCGATGATGATCTTAAAGCCCTTGAATACGCCGTGAACAGCGGTGTGAAGCTGATAGCCTCCTGTCACTGCTCAGATCTTGCCGAGCTTGATTCAAAGCCTGTTATCCGCAGACTGATAAAGCGCGGTGCATTTGAAAAAGCGCTGCTTCTGGACAGCGGCGCACAGTGCGGGCAGATAAAATGTATCTGTGATCTGTCAAGACGCGGAAAGGAAAAGGTGCGATGCTGAAGCTATGGGGGAGTATCCTGCTGATAGCAGCGGGAACGCTTGCAGGGTGCAGGGTCAGCGAGATTTATAAGCACCGCCTCTTGCTGCACAAAAAGCTGCTGCGTATGTACAGCGAAACGTCTATACTGCTTGAGTATTCGCTTATGACCTTTGCACAGATAGTTGAAAATTTGCGAACAAGCGGCGAGTATAATGAACTGAGCTTTCTTAATGTCGATACCTGTTCGCCCGATATAAGACAAGCTGTGCTTGACAGCATCGACAGCTGGAACAGCGGCATCGAGGAAAGTGCATCGAGCTGCCTCAGATCCTTCTTTCAGTCGCTCGGAACGACCGACATACAAGGGCAGCTATCGTATGCAAAGCTTGCTGCACTTTCGCAGCAAAGGTTTATCGGAACAGTTGAGGATACATATATGCAAAAGTCGAGGATCTCGCGGACATTTGGCGCGCTTTTCGGAGCATTCGCCGCAATTATGCTGATATAAAGGAATGAACATAAATGGATATCGACCTTATTTTCAAGATAGCCGCTATCGGTATAATCGTAGCTGTGCTCAATCAACTCCTTAAACGTGCCGAGCGCGATGAACAGGCGATGATGACCACGCTTGCAGGACTTATAGTTGTGCTGTTTATGATAGTCAATCAGATAGGCAGTCTGTTTCAGACTATCAAAAACGTCTTTGGGCTGAACTGATGAATATCATTTCGGTATGCGGATTTTGCATTGCGTCTGTTATCGCCTGCAAAGCACTTGAAAATGACAGCAGGCAGCTTAAAACAGTGCTTACGCTTGTTGTTGCTGTGATATTTCTGCTGTCAACAGTGGGATTCGTTTCACAGATCATTTCTGCGGTAAGTTCGCTTTTTGATGCGGCAAAGATCGACAGTATGTACATCAAGGTCATATTCAAGTGCCTTGGTGTTACATATCTGACCCAGTTCGCTGCTGATTACTGTAAGGACTGCGGTGAGAACGCAATTGCCTCGCAGGTGCTTTTAGCAGGCAGGATATCAGTCCTTGTGATATCCCTTCCGCTTTTCAAAGCGTTTGTTGAGATAGTAAAAAGTCTTATCATATGATAAAGAGGAAAAGTATGAAAAGGTTGACTGCTGTTTTGTGTGTACTGATACTTGCTGTTTTTGCCTCGCCGACAGCCTTTGCGCAGGATAGTGACAGCTCGCGGACTGCCGAAAGCATTACTAAAAAGATCGAGCAAAAGCTTGAGGGCAGTACCCCAAAAGACATAAAGCGAACTTTGGACAGCAAGGGGATAAAGCTAACGTCGCCCTCGTCCGTTGGAAATATAGAACCCAAAAGCTTCATACAAAAGGGTATCGATCACTTCAAAAACGCCTTGAGATCGCCTTTTGTAATGCTTGGCAGAATAATTGCGATAACCCTGCTTGCAGTGCTTATACGCTCTGTCAGATCGGGCGATGACAGTGTTTCAAGAGTTTTTGAGATAGTCTGCGTGATCTGTACGGTAACCGTAATGACAGATACCGTGAGAGACAGTTTTCTTTCGGTGCAGCGATCAATAAACTCGGTAAATACATATCTTGCGGCGTATCTGCCTGTTTTTTCGGGTATAACCGCAGCAGGCGGAAATCTGATCGGTTCAAACGGCTACCTTGCGATCATGCTTTTGGTGTGCGAGGTCATGGGAATGATCGCATCAAAGGTCTTGCTGCCGTTTTTGAGTATAGTGCTTGCGGTGACTCTTGTTTCGTCCGTTAACCCTCGGCTGAATTTTGCTGATGTCGCAGGAAGCGTCAAAAAGGCAGTAACTGTCGGGCTCGGCATGCTGATGACTGTTTTTACGGGACTTATGACGATACAAGGCATTACAGGCGCAGCAGCGGATAATGTCACATCAAAGGCTTTGAAATTTGCCGCATCGAGCTTCATACCCGTTATAGGCAACTCTGTTTCGGAAGCTTATTCAACAGTCAAGGGCAGCCTTGGCGTTATACGCTCGGGCGTGGGCAGTATTGGGATTATCGTGCTGTTTCTTATAGTTATTAAGCCGCTTATCAGTCTAATAGCCGTGAGGTTTTCGATATTCCTTGCCAAGTGCGTCAGCGACTTCTTTGGCAGATCGCAGGTATCGGGACTTCTTAAAAGCGTGAATTCGGTGCTTGGAATAGCTATGAGCATAATCATAGCCTACGCACTTATCTTCACCCTTGCAACTACAATAATGATGCTCACGGCATTTAATCTCGGAGGGTAAATGGATACAGTAAAAACGATAATCTATTCAGCGTGTGTTGTTGGTGTCGTCAGTACGATGATAGAGATAGCCTCGCCTGAGGGAACAATGAAAAAACAGCTTGACCTTGTAATTGGTCTTGTGCTTGTAATGGTGGTCATAACGCCTTGTATGAACAAGGATTTCAGGTTCAGACTGAATGATTATACATCCGCGTACGATAAACAGGTATATGAAGATATAAAGAATTACGAAAAATCGCTTGTTATCGACAGCGCCAAAGCGGAGCTTTCAGACTATCTGCGAAAAAAACTGAATGCCGAAGGCATAAACTGCGGCGAAATTATCATAACCCTCGATATAGATGAATATAATCAGATAGGGATAACAAAAGTACAGGTATCATCAAATCAAAGCCCTGATAAAATAAAAAGCATAATACAAGCCGAGCTGCCTAAAACGCAGGTTTCGGTCACAGCGGGTGACAGCAGTTGATAATCAAAGATATGAAAAAGACACTTGCGCATTTCAAGCTTTCTGAAAGCAAAACGAAAATAATATTTGTTATCGGTATCGCAGGGATAGTGCTTATAGCACTTTCAAGCCTGAACACAGGCTCTAAAGCAGCAAAAGAAAGCCCGCCTGCCGCAGCCTCTGACAATGATTACTGCGAAAGTGAGCAATTCAGACAGCAGATGACCGAGGAACTTGAAAATATCCTCTCTAACATAGACGGAGTTGGAGAGTGCCGCGTCATGATCTCCGTAGAAGGAACATCTGAATACTATTACGCCGAAAATATAGATAAAACGCAGGAGTACAGCCCAAGCGGCTCAAATGAGCAGTATCAGAACGAGGTCGTTGTGATAGACAGCGGAGATAACAAGCAGGCTCTTGTAAGAAAAAAGGTCAAACCCAAGATAAACGGCGTAGTCGTGGTTTGTGCGGGAGGTGGAGATATAACAGTAAAAGAGAGGGTCATTAAAGCTGTTTCAGCAGCTTTGAATCTGTCCTACGGCAAGATATGTGTCGAGGGAAAAACTAAGATAGAGAGGTAATCGAAAATGAAAAAACCATCACTTATCATCGGCAAAAAACAGTTGATCTTAGCAGGCATGACACTTGTGCTTGGGCTGGCTATCTACATAAATTATGCATACTCAGCCTCGGGGAACAAGATAAAGGCGACCGACGTTGTGAAAAATCAGTCTGTAAACTACGGAGAATCGCAGCTTGTCAGCAAGGACGCTGATGAGGATTACTTTGCAAAGGCGCGCCTTGACAGAACAACATCAAGGGATGAGGCTGTACAGACGCTCAAATCCATTATAGGCGGCGGAGATGCGACCGAGGAGGAGAGAAAAACCGCTTCGCAGCAGGCGCAGACAATGACAGGCCTTATGGAAACGGAAAACAAGATAGAAAGCCTTGTCAAGGCAGCGGGCTTTAAAGACTGCGTGGTGTACCTTGACGGCAATAATGCCAATATAGTCGTCAAAACAGGCAATAAAGACGGGCTTATGGCAAGCGAAGCGGCAAAAATAAAGGATATCCTGCTTTCAGAGGTATCTGTCGCAAACGAGAATATCAGGATATTCGACGTAGCCTGATACTCCGTTTCCCAAAAGCATTAAAAGACCTATGATATAATCCCTTTATCTGTATCTGCGGCAAAGCGAAAAAACTTTATTTTTTTGAGTCAAAACACTTGTAAGTTCCTCCGAAATGTGTTATAATTACCATAAGTATAGTCGGCTGCAATTTCGGCTGCCCGACAAATTCGCTTTACCGCAATACAATAAAGGGGGAACGGCATATGAATAAGCCTAATGAAACTGTTGAAAAGAGTCTGCATATCAGCCAGGATGTTATCGCGCAGATAATCGTGAACTGCATCAATGAGGTCGACGGCGTATACAGCGTTGCGCCTGTTATGAAAACTCCGAGACAGATATGGCTCAAGCAGGAGAACTTCGGCAATATAAGGATAGGTCTTGTTGACGATGTTATTTCCGTTACCGTTGGTATAATCATTGAATGCGGAACAAAAGCTATCGCAATAAGTGAGATCATTCAGGAAAAGGTCAAAGGTTCTATCCAGAATATGCTCGGACTTATGGTAGCAAGGGTGAATATTAACGTGTGCGGTGTTCACACACAAGATAAAGCCTGACTTTTGCCGATCGGCAAAGGTCGGCTTTGTTGTGTATGTAATAGTTTTTAAAGGATGTGTTTTTAGTGTCGACATCAAGGCGGCAGGTAAGGGAAGCGGCATTTCTGCTTTCTTTTGAAAAGCTTTTCAGAGATGACCCGTTGGAAGCTATCTTTGAATCAGCAAAAGAAGTTGATGATTTTGATTTTAACGAGGAAGCCCAGCAGCTCGTAAGAAACATCTGTGAAAATGCAGACAAGCTTGACGAGATCATTTCCGAGTTCAGCGACAAGCGCTCTGTGAGCAGGATACCAAAGGTAAATCTTGCGCTGCTGCGCCTTGCGATATACGAATCGCTGTTTGATGACAGGGTACCTGTAAATGTTGCTATAAGTGAGGCTGTTAAGCTCGCGCAGGCATATGCGCTTGAGCCTGATGTTTCATTCGTCAACGGTGTACTGGGATCGTTCTCAAAGAGCGAGCATGTGAAGAACAAGGCGGAAGATACCCAATGAGCCTGTTTCTTGGCATCGATACAAGCAATTATACCACTTCGTGCGCGCTGTATGACAGTAAAACGGGTGAGGTCTTTTCAAATAAAAAGCTTTTGCCTGTAAAAAGCGGCGAAAAGGGGTTGAGACAGTCTGATGCGGTCTTTCACCATACAAAGCAGCTGCCCGAGCTTATGGAGCAGCTTTTGCTTGGCAAAGGTGAGATCTCTTGCGTCAGCTATTCGTGTGCGCCCAGAGATGTACAGGGTTCGTATATGCCATGCTTTCTTGTAGGCGAGTGTACTGCGAGAAGCATCGCATCGGCAAACGGTGTTAAAAGCTATGCGACCTATCATCAGATGGGGCATATTTTAGCGGCATTATATTCGTGTAAAAGACTTGATCTGCTCAAATCGAACAAGTCTTTTCTTGCTTTTCATATAAGCGGCGGCACAACAGATATGCTGCTTTGTAAGCCTGATGATGATAAAGTTCTGGCTATTGAACAGATAGGCGGCTCACTCGATCTGAAAGCCGGACAAGCCGTTGACCGCGTGGGTCTGATGCTTGGACTTGATTTTCCGTGCGGAGCGCAGCTTGAAAAGCTTGCCGAAAAAAGCAAAGGCGGTTTTTCCGTAAAACCTGTAATTCGCGGCTTGGATTGCTCGCTTTCAGGGGTCGAGAACAAGTGCAGGGATATGATAAAAGCAGGAAGCTCTTCCGAAGATACGGCAAGATTCTGCCTTGAATACATAGGTGCATCTGTCAGAAGTATGACGCTTGCCGCACTTAATGAATACGGCGAAATGCCTGTGGTTTTCGCAGGAGGAGTTATGTCTGACAGGCTGATAAAGAATATGCTTACGCCTGTAGGTGACGGATACTTTGCACAGCCTGAGTATTCGTGCGATAATGCTGTTGGCGTGGCGATCTACGGTGCAGTAAGAGAGGACGCTTTGTTATGAGTTCGATACTTTCGGTATCACAATTGAATAAGTATGTTGCGTTCAAGCTCAAAAGCGATGTAAAGCTGAAAGGCGTATGTGTTAAGGGAGAGATCTCAAACTACAATCTCAATTATAGATCGGGGCATCATTATTTTACCGTTAAGGACGAGCAAAGCTGCATCAAAGCCGTGATGTTCGCAGGAAGCGCAGCAAGACTCAAAACCGAGCTTAAAGACGGTATGAGCGTTCTTGTTGTCGGAAATGTTGAGATATATGAAGCCGGCGGTACATACCAGATAATCGCAACAGATATTACACCCCTTGGCAGCGGCGCGGTACATAATAAAACCGAACTTATCAAGGAAAAACTATACAAAATGGGCATTTTTGATGAAAAGAATAAAAAGCCTATACCTGTTTTTCCAAGAAATATCGCTGTTGTAACTTCAATGACAGGTGCAGCGCTTCAGGATATTCTCAATGTTTTGCAGAGAAGATTCCCGATCTGTACAGTTGGTGTTTTTCACACACAGGTGCAGGGTACGGAATCTGTTGAAACTATATGTGCAGGCCTGCAAAAAGCAGACAGCGGCGAGTTTGATACGATCATTCTCGCGCGCGGCGGCGGTGCGCTTGAGGAGCTGGCATCATTCAATACCGAAGAGGCAGCTATGGCGGTTTACAACTGCCGCACACCCATCATTTCAGCAGTCGGTCACGAGATAAATACCACGCTTGTCGACTATGCGGCAGATCTCAGAGCGCCGACACCATCAGCTGCCGCAGAGCTTGCAGCGCCTGATAGATCGCAGCTTCTGGGTGCTGTTGACAGTTTGAAAGAAGCGATGAAAAGGTCGCTGCTTACCTGCCTTGGTTCAAAAGAGAACAGGATAGACAGGCTCCTTTCCGAGATAAGGCTATGCTCGCCGAAGAATAAGCTCAAAACCGATGAACAACGGGTGGACGAGCTTTCGCAGCGGTTAAGAAAAAGCTTTGCCCGTGCTGTTGAGAAAAAGGAGTTCGCTCTTGAATCCCGTGCGGGAAAGCTTACTGCTTTGAGCCCATTCAATGTGCTTTCGCGCGGGTATTCGATAGTTCAGAAAGATAAGTCGGTAGTAATGTCTGCCGATGAAATAAATGACGGCGACAGGATATCCATTCGCTTCCGCGGTGATACAGCCTGCGCTACTGTTACAGATATTATCCGAAAGGGAGAGGAATAATGAGCTTTGAGAAAGACCTTTCAAGACTCAATGAAATAGTTAAAAAGCTTGAGGGCACAGACCTTACGCTTGATGAGTCGCTTGACCTTTACAAAGAGGGTGTTGAGCTTTCCGTCAAGTGTAAAAAAACGCTTGAACAAGCTAAACTTACAGTAATTCAAATGGACGGAGATAATACCGATGAATGATATAAACAAGCAGCTGCTTGATAAATACGTCAAATCAATAGATGAATGCCTTTTGAGGTTCACCGGTGAAAAGCCCGAGCTTCAGGGCGTTGTGTGCGAAGCGATGGAGTATTCACTTATGGCAGGCGGAAAAAGGCTGCGCCCTGTGCTTTGCCTTGAATTCTACCGTATGTGCGGCGGAAATGATATGGACAGCATACTTGATATCGCCTGCGCGATCGAGCTTATACATACGTTTTCACTTATACACGATGACCTGCCTTGTATGGATAATGACGATTTCCGCAGAGGCAAGCCATCCTGCCACAAGGCTTTCCCCGAAAACATAGCTTTGCTTGCGGGCGATGCTCTCAATACACTTGCTTTTGAAGTTATCTCAAATGCTGCCCTTGACGGAAGAATACCTGCTGAAAAGGCAGTAATGCTTATCTCGGTACTCAGCAAAGGCGTTGGCGTTGAGGGAATGATCGGCGGACAGGTCATCGACCTTATGAGCGAGGGCAAGGATATTGACATTGAAACACTCAATACCTTGCAGTCATATAAAACAGGTGCGCTGATCGAGGCTGCCTGCGTAATGGGTGTTATTCTTTCCGGCAGATATGAAATGATACCTGCTGCGGCTGATTATGCATCTGCACTGGGCAGAGCTTTTCAGATAGTTGATGATCTGCTTGATGTTAACGGCACTTTTGAAGAACTTGGCAAGCCTATCGGAAGTGACAGCGAACAGAAAAAATGCACATATGTTACTTTGCTTGGTGAAAGCCGTTCAAGGCAGATAGCTGCACAGCTGACAATGCAGGCGCTGGGGCATCTTGGCAAGTTTGAAAACAATCAGTTCTTGTCCGAGCTTACCGACGATATGCTCAGCAGACGTAATTGATAAAAGATTGGAAGTATCTAAATGGGTAACAATTTTAAGCCTGACCTGTATAAAATGAATCTTCCCGCTGACCTGAAAAGGCTTAATTATCCGCAGTGTGATGACCTTTGCAGACAGATACGCAAGCTGCTGATAACAACAGTTTCAAAAAATGGCGGACATCTTGCTTCAAGCCTTGGCACTGTTGAGCTTACACTTGCGGTACACCGCGTGTTTGAGTCGCCAAAAGACAAGATAGTATGGGATGTAGGTCATCAGGCATACACGCATAAGATAGTTACAGGCAGGGCAAAAAGGTTTGATACATTAAGACAGGAAGACGGACTTTCGGGCTTTTGCAGACCTGACGAGTCTGTTCACGATGCGTTTATAAGCGGTCATAGCTCCAACGCTATTTCCGCAGCACTTGGAATAGCAACCGCTATGAAGCTCAGCGGCGATGACCACCATACTGTTGCTATCGTCGGTGACGGAGCTTCATCGGGCGGACTGTTCTACGAGGGTTTGAACAACGCCGGAAAAAGCGGAAAAAATATCATTGTAATACTCAACTACAACGAGATGTCTATATCTAAAAACGTCGGCGGAATGGCAAAGTACCTTTCTACGCTGCGTACTAAAGACGGATATTACAAGACTAAAAAAGCTGTAAAGAAGGTTCTTGACAAAACACCTGTTATCGGTTCACCTGTAAAAAAAGTCATCAAAGGCTCAAAGGACGCATTCAAGAATTCTCTTTTGCACAGTACGCTTTTTGAAGACCTCGGCTTTGAATATATAGGACCTCTTGATGGTCATAATATCGCGGAGATGGAGAGGGGACTGCAAGCTGCAAAGGCTCTGAACTGTCCTGTGCTTGTCCACGTCAATACCATTAAAGGCAAGGGCTACGCGCCTGCGGAAAAGAATCCCGGTGAGTATCACGGCATCGGTTCGTTTGAGATCGCAACGGGTAATCCCGATGTTGTTGCAAGCGACAGCTTTTCCTCGGTAATGGGTAAAGAGCTTTGTGATATTGCAAGAACTAACAGTAAAGTCTGTGCGATCACAGCGGCTATGAAATACGGCACAGGTTTGCAATATTTTGCCAAGCAGTACCCCGAGCGTTTCTTTGATGTCGGTATTGCCGAGGAACACGCAGTCACATTCTGCGGCGGCCTTGCACAAATGAAGTATATTCCCGTATTTGCGGTGTATTCAACATTTCTGCAAAGAGCCTATGACGAGCTTTTGCACGATCTTTCGATCTGTCACTCTCACGCGGTCATCTGTGTAGACAGAGCAGGTATAGTCGGAAATGACGGTGAAACTCATCAGGGGATATTTGACGTATCGTTCCTGACGAGCGTACCTAATACCAAGATCTATTCGCCGTCTGATTATGCTGAATTAAAGCTGTGTCTGCGCAAGGCGATAAACGATGATGACTGCATTGCGGCGGTCAGATACCCGCGCGGAAATGAAAAGGGCGGTTTGAGAACGACCGAGCCGAATACGAGCTTTGTGCATATCAAAAAAGGCGGCAGTATACTTATTGTTACATACGGCAGACTTTGCACAAATGCAATGACTGCGGCAGAGATACTAAAATCAAAGGATATTGATTGTGATGTTCTGCGCCTTGTTGAGATCTTCCCGATAAGTGAAAAGATCGCAGATATCATCTCGGGTTACGATGTTGCATTCTTCTTTGAAGAGAGCTACGACTACGGCTCTATCAGCGAGAAATATGCAGCTGTGTGTGATAACGTTGCGCCGTTTACTATCGACTATTTTGTTAAGCACGGCGACAGTACTGTTTTGCTTGACGAGCTTGGATTCTCGGCAGAAAAAATGGCGCAGCAGATAGAGGATTTTCTGAACGATGAGCAGACTTGATGTTTATCTTACCGAAAATGCTGCTGCCAAAAGCCGTGAGCGTGCCAAGGTAATTATCAAAAGCGGCAAGGTCACTGTAAACGGAAAGGTCTGCACAAAGCCTGCATTCGAGGTCGGCGATGACGATATTGTTGTATCACAGCCTGATGACCTTGCTTATGTCGGCAGAGGTGGATTAAAGCTTGCTAAGGCTTTTGATGCGTTCGGTCTTGATGTTCAGGGCTTGGTCTGTGCCGATATAGGTGCATCAACGGGCGGCTTCACACAATGCCTGCTTGAACACGGTGCAAAAACCGTCTACGCGGTCGATGTCGGGCACGGTCAGCTTGACAGGACGCTTCTTGAGGACAGCAGGGTAGTAAACTGCGAGGGCGTGAATGCACGGGAGCTTACAAAGGATATGTTTTCGCAGCAGATACGGTTTATAAGCGTTGATGTTTCGTTTATTTCACTTGAGCTTATAATCAAGCCTCTCTGCGATGTTCTTGCAGACTGCGGAGAAATGGCTGTACTCATCAAGCCGCAGTTTGAGGCAGGAAAAAAAGCTCTCAATAAAAAGGGCATTGTTAAAGATCCCAAAGATCATATCAGAGTCCTTGAAAAGCTTGTTTGCACGTTCAATATGCAAAATCTCTTCGTTAAGGGTCTGACATTTTCTGCGGTAACGGGCGGCGACGGAAATATCGAGTACCTCGCTCACCTCTGCAAGCAGTGCTGTGATAATTCGGATATTGATATTGCCACGCTCGTAAAAGACGCTTTTGAGCATTTTAAATAATCGGGAGAAGTTATGAAGATCTTTATTTTTCCAAATCTTAATAAAGCTAATTGCGAAGAATATGTTATAAAAGCCTGTGAGGTGCTGCTGCAAAACGGGTGCAGCGTGTATATCGAAAACAAATACAAAGAGCAGTTTGATCGGCTTGACGGTGTCACTTTTGACAGCTATGAAAGCTGTATCCTGCTTTGCGATGTTGTTGTTGCAGTCGGCGGAGACGGCACAATACTTAATTGTGCTATCGACTGCGCTAAAAACGGCAAGCCTGTTCTTGGTATCAACTGCGGAAGACTTGGTTTTATGGCATCTTTGGAGCATACACAGATAGAGCTTTTAAAACGCCTTGTTGACGGCGATCACACCCACAGCAAGCGTATGCTGATAAGTGTTGATATTACCGATGAACACGGCAGGATCGTTTCGTATTGCGCCCTTAATGATGTTGTGCTTTCAAAATCCGATAACTGCAAGATCGCGGATTTTGAGGTCTGCAGAAATGAACAGATCGTATCTTCTCTGCGCGCAGACGGAATCATCTTTTCTACCCCTACAGGTGCATCAGCATATTCGATGTCAGCAGGCGGCCCGATAATCGAGCCTGATATGGAATGTATCGAGTTCACGCAGATATGTCCGCACTCGCTTTTTGCAAGAACTATGATATTCGCCACAAACAGCATAATTACGGCAAAATGCAATACCTGTGACGGCGCATATGCTAATGTGGTCGTGGACGGAAATACCGTCTATAAAATGACAAATACAGATATTGTAACAATAAAGCGCGCTGATAATTATGTTGACATCATAGATATTCACGGCGACAGTTTCTTTACGTCGGTAAACAAAAAGCTTATGCAGCCTTTGAAGGAGCTTTCGGGAGGCGATTTGAAGTGAGATCTCAAAGACATCAGATGATTATGAAGCTCGTCAGCGAAAAGTGCATAGATACGCAGGAAAGCCTTCAGGCTGAGCTCGCAAAGAAAGGCTTTAGTGTTACGCAGGCTACTGTTTC
This sequence comes from uncultured Ruminococcus sp., assembly GCA_902786965.1. Lineage (GTDB taxonomy): Bacteria > Bacillota > Clostridia > Oscillospirales > Ruminococcaceae > Hominimerdicola. The sequence goes on from CADAEJ010000003.1 coordinate 47,757, forward strand.
AAGGGATATAAAGGAGCTTTCGCTTATCAAGACTATCGCACCCGACGGCAGCTACAGATACAGCATCCCCGCCTTGAAAAAAAGCGGTATGCAGGAGGGCGGCAGCGCTGTATTGAGCTTTATCAGCGAGTCTGTTTCAAGCGTTGACTATGCAGGGAATACGGTAGTGGTAAAGTGCCTTTCGGGAATGGCGCAGGCAGTATGCGCAAAGCTTGATGATACGGGACTTGATAACGTCGTAGGTACGCTTGCGGGTGATGATACGATCTTTATTCTTATGCGAACGGAAAGTGACGCACAAAGGCTTCTTAAAGAGCTGAATACTATTTTATACTCAAAGTGACAGGGGACAGGTTATGTTATCGCAGCTGTATATTGAAAATCTTGCAGTAATTGAAAAAGCGAATATCGACTTTACCGGTGATCTTAATGTATTTACGGGAGAAACAGGCGCGGGTAAGTCTATACTTATCAACGGCATCAATGCTATTCTCGGTCAGCGAATGACAAAGGATATCGTGCGTACAGGTACAGACAAAGCCGTAATATCTGCTGTATTTACAAATGTTCCGAAGGATTGTGAGATGCTTCTTTCGCAAAGCGGTCTGACTGCTGAAGAGGGGCAGCTTTTTCTTGAAAGAGAGATACGCTCTGACGGCGGAAGTATAGCAAGGATAAACAACCGTCCTGTCAATATTTCTCTGTTAAAGCAAGTCGGTGAAATGCTGGTCAATATTCACGGTCAGCACGATAATCAGATATTGCTTTCACCTGACAGACACATTGATATTCTTGATTCCTACGCAGAATCCGATGCGATGCTTGCAGATTATCAGGATTCTTTCCATAGTCTGCAAAAAATCGCAAAACAGATAAATGCGCTTAAAACCGATGCAAACCAAAAGCAGTTCAGGATCTCACAGCTTTATGAAATAGTCAGCGAGATAGAGAATCTTAACATAAAAGACGGTGAGGACGAGCAGATAAAGGCAGAACTTGCAGTTTCAAAGAACGCTGTTGCGCTGTCTGAGGCGATTTACAGTGCAAATGCCGTTATTGCCGGAACCGATGATTCCCGCGGAGTTGTCGAGAACGTAAGCGCTGCAAATGCGTTTATTGAGCAGTACAGCGACCTTATGCCCGAGCTTTCAGCACTTTGTGAAAGGCTTGAAAGCGCCAGGATCGAGGTACAGGATATCTCACAGGAGCTTGATTCTATCCTCGGTAAGCTCAATGTTGACCCAAAGCGCTTTGACTGGCTCAACCAGCGCAGCGAGGAGCTTCGCAGGATATGTAAAAAGTACGGTCCGACGCTTGATGATGTGCTTAATACCCTTGCAAATTCAAAGCAGGAGCTTCAGACGCTTGAAAACAGCGAGCAGGACTTGTCAAAGCTTGAAGAGCAAAAAACACAAATACTTACCGAGGTGTCAAAAAAGGCGCTCGCACTTTCAGACCACCGCAAAAAAGCCGCCGAACGCTTTGTCAAGCAGGTCACAGACGAGCTTGAATTTCTCAATATGCCCAATGTCAAGATCGTTGTAGACAGCGTTCAGGGCAAGCTGACCTTAAAGGGTATGGATACGATAGAGTTCCTTATTTCCGCAAATGTCGGTGAACAGCCAAGGCCTCTTGCCAAGATAGCATCGGGCGGAGAGCTTTCAAGGATAATGCTTGCGCTCAAAAATGTAATAGCTGAAAAGGACGCTATCGGAACGCTGATCTTTGATGAGATCGACACCGGCGTAAGCGGCAGAGCAGCGCAGAAGATAGGATTAAAACTTAAAAGCATCGCTAAATTCCGGCAGGTGCTTTGTGTAACTCACCTTGCGCAGATCGCTGTTATGGCAGATAATCACATCCTTATCGAGAAAAATGTTGTCGGCGAAAGAACAGTCACGACTGTAAGGCCGCTTTCGCAGGAGGACAGAAAGCACGAGATCGCGCGAATTATGGGCGGTGACAGCATTACACCGCTTTTGCTTGAAAATGCCCAGCAGCTTATTGACGAGGCTAAAAATACTTGATGCAACTTACATAAAATGGCAGGTTTCTGACCTGCCTTTTTTGTGCGAAAAATGTCGCAATTGTGTTGACTATTGCATTTAAAAATGGTATAATATAAACTGTATATGGAATTAGAAAGGACGTGCCTTTATGAATGTTAAGCTGCTTGCCCATACACCCGAGGCAGAAAAGATAATCGCTACTGCTGCAAAGCTTTGCTATTCTTCAAGTGATATCGGCTCTCTTAAAGACGGGCTTACCGATGAAAAGGTTGAAGGATTTGTTTCGATGCTTGCCTCCATCGGTCATGAAAGCGTTATGGAGCATGTAAGCTTTACTTTTGGTATCGAGGGTATTTCGCGTGCTTGTTCACATCAGCTCGTGCGTCACCGCATTGCATCTTATTCGCAGAAAAGTCAGCGTTATGTAAACGAGAACGGATTTGAGTTTATTACTCCGCCTGAGATAGCTGCTGATGAGGCTGCAAAGGCTGAGTTCGACAAGCAGATGGCGGCTATAACCGAAAGCTATAACAAGATAGCTGATATACTTACTCAAAAGCACACGAAGACTTTTCTTGAGCAGGGGCTCGATGAGAAAGAGGCAAGATCAAAGGCACAAAAGAAAGCTAATGAAGATGCAAGATTTGTCCTTCCCAATGCCTGCGAAACAAAGATCGTTGTTACAATGAATGTCAGGAGCCTTTTCAACTTTTTCAAGCACCGCTGCTGCAACAGAGCGCAGTGGGAAATAAAGGCTGTTGCTGATGAAATGCTCAAGCTTTGTAAAGAAGTCGCACCGAATGTATTTAAAAATGCAGGTCCATCGTGTGTTATGACAGGCAGATGCCCCGAAGGTAAAATGTCCTGTGGAAAGATGGGCGAAGTCAAGGCATTTTATAAGGATCTTTAATGTTGATTTGGAGGCCGGATTATGGTATATGTTTTTCTTGCAACAGGTTTTGAGGAGATGGAGGCACTTGCTCCTACCGATATTCTCAGACGCGCAAAGGTCGATGTCAAGACAGTCGGTGTTACAGGAAGCGTTGTTTCAAGCTCCCACGGTGTTACTGTCAGCCCCGACCTGTTCATAGATGATATCAAGCTTGATGAAAACCTTGATATGATAGTTCTGCCGGGCGGTATGCCGGGTACGCTTAATCTTGAAGGTAATGACAAGGTGCAGAAGGTCGTTGACTATTGCAGCGAAAATGACAAATTCATTGCTGCTATATGTGCTGCTCCGTCAATACTTGGTCACAAGGGCTTGCTTAAAGGTAAGAAAGCTACTTGCTTCCCCGGCTTTGAAAAAGACCTTGACGGTGCAGAGTTTGTTGACAGCCTTGTTGCTGCGGACGGAAAGATTATCACGGGAAAGGGCGCAGGCGCAAGTATCGAGTTTGGTCTTAAGCTTGCCGAGGTCATGACATCTCCCGAGGTCGCGGCTCATTTAAGATCAAGTCTGCAATGCAGGTAATGAATAAAAAGCAGCTGCGCAGTTTCTATAAACAGCAAAGGCTTTGTATGGACAAGTCTGTAAAAACTGACCTTGATGCAAAAATCGCGCAAAAGCTGCTTGACAGCGAGATGTACAAAACCTGTGATGATCTGCTTGTTTATGTTTCCTTTGGTATCGAGGTAGATACGCTGGAAATCATCAGGCAGGCACTTGCAGAGAAAAATGTTTACTGCCCCCGATGCGTTGAGGGAACAAACATTATGGAGTTTTATAAGGTCAGCAGTTTTGCAGATCTTCAGCAGGGGAGTTACGGTATTTTAGAACCGCAAATAAACAGTGACACGCTTAACGGTTTTGGTAAAAATGCCCTTTGTGTAGTTCCCGCACTCTCATACGATAAAAAAGGATACAGACTTGGCTTTGGCAAAGGGTATTACGACAGGTTCCTTTCAGGTTTTGACGGCGTTTCCGTCGGGATATGCTACGACAACTGCCTGATAGATGAATTGCCGTCAGACAAGTTTGATATATGTGTTGATCACCTTATTACTGAAAACAAATCAGTTTCTTTTGGTCTAAGAAAGGAAGAGATTTATGGATAACAAAGAACTCAGCCTTGAGGATATTATTGCTAAAAACGCTGCCGAAAAGCAGGGTACTGCACAAAACAGCGCCGAAAGCCTTAATGATATCATTGATGCTGAGAAAAATGATGTTGACGAGATCGGCGATATCGCAGATGCCAATTTGGAGCAGGAAGAGGTCAGCGTTCAAAAGCATAAACTGACTGCTGATGAAATTCTTGCAGGGGAGACTTTTGCGGATATTTCCGATGATGCTCCGCTCAAGACACGTCATACAGATCTGACTGTTGATGAGATACTTGGCGAAGTCAATCCCGTTGATGCAGATGTTGAAGATATAAAAGCAGCAGAGAGTTCGGCAGATACGGACGAAACTGCACAGGCATCATATGAAGAGCCTGAAACCGATACAGAAGATTCGGATCATGACGGATCGGCTGACAGTGGCGAAGAGTACGATGATGAATATGATGATATCGACAATGAGCCGACAGTTGTTATGCCAAAGCACCGTCAAAGATCTGAACGCTACCGTTCACAAGCAAGAAGACCTCGCAGAAGAAAGGTACATAAAAAGCAAAAGCCGGGCAAATTCAACGGCACCATCTTCGGCGGAATAATCCTTACCTGCATAATCCTTACGGTATCCATTGTGCTTGCTATTACCGGTATTTCTATCGCAACAGAGTATTATGGTATCGGCAAGGACGATAAAGACGTAATATTCAATATCCCCGAAGGTTCCACCAATGAGAATATCGCTGATCTGCTGTATGAGAACAACATTATAAATAATAAGACGCTTTTCCTTCTTGCTCTTAAGATAGAAAAGCCGCAGACCATTTTCCCGGGAGATATAACTCTTCAGGCATCAATGGGTTATCCCGATATTATCGAAAAGCTTGCTACACAGCGCAAAAAGCTCAAGACTGTCAATGTAACTATTACCGAGGGTATGAATCTGCTTGAGGTCGCAAATCTTCTTGAAAAGAACAAAGTATGCAAGGCAGAGGATTTCCTCTTTGAGTTTAACAAAGACCAGGGCTTTGACTTTGAGAAGGATCTGAATGTCAGCAAGGATGCGTTCTATAAAATGGAAGGATATTTCTATCCTGAAACCTATAACTTCTACGTTGACGATACCGCTTACAACGTAACAAAGATAGTCCGTGAGCAGTTCCAGAACGTGCTTAATGCCGATATCATGAGTCAGGTCAAGGCTAATAAACTCAGCCTTAACCAGATAATCACACTTGCATCTATCGTTCAGATGGAGGCTGCAAACGAAAAGGAAATGCCAAAGGTCGCATCTGTTTTCATCAACAGACTCAACAATCCTGATGTTTACCCAAATCTGCAGTCAAATACAACAGATAAGTATATCGAAAAGGTAATTAAGAAAAAGGCTATAGATGCAACTTCTGCAGAGCATTACACAGCACTTTACGATACCTATAAATGTACAGGCCTGCCTGTAAGTCCTATCTGCAATCCGGGACTTGCCGCTATAAAGGCTGTACTCAACCCTGCAAAGACCGATTACTACTACTTCTGCAACAACCTTGCAACCGGTGAAACATTCTATGCAAGAACAGATGCAGAGCACGAGGTCAATAAGAAGAAGGCAGGTCTTGCATAATAAAGAGGTTTTAAAATGTCCGATTTGCTTGAAATTCTGTCACCGGTCGGTGATATGGAAAGATTATATGCAGCACTTGATTTCGGAGCCGATGCCGTCTATCTCGGCGGCACCTGCTTTGGAATGAGGGCAGCATCTGCGAATTTTGATGCCGATACACTTGCACAGGCTTGCAAGGTCACTCACGAGCGAGGCAAAAAGCTGTATCTTACCTGCAACACTTTGCCGAGAAATTTTGAGATACCACAGCTTGAGGGCTTTGTAAAAAACGCTGTTGATGCGGGTGTTGACGCGCTCATAGTCAATGATATCGGCGTGTTTGCAATGGTAAAGCGTTTTGCTCCGGATATGGAGATACACGTTTCCACACAGGCGGGTATCGTCAATTATGCAACTGCCGCTGAGTTCTATAATATGGGCGCAAAAAGGGTAGTGCTTGCAAGGGAGCTTTCCCTTGAAGAGATCGCAGAGATAAGAGATAAGACACCTAGGGACCTTGAGATCGAATGTTTTGTTCACGGCGCTATGTGCGTCAGCTTCTCGGGAAGATGCTTGCTTTCGCAGTATCTTGTTGACCGTGATGCTAACCGCGGAGAGTGTGCCCAGCCTTGCAGATGGGGATATCATCTTATGGAGGAAAAGCGCACAAACGAGTTTTATCCCGTGTTTGAGGACGACAGCGGGACATATATCCTCAATGCAAAGGATATGTGTGTCATAGAGCATCTTGATAAGCTTGCAAAGGCAGGAGTGAACAGCTTTAAGATCGAGGGCAGGGCAAAATCATCTTACTATGTATCTGTTGTTACCAATGCCTACAGAAAGGCTATGGATATCTACAAGGCAAACCCCGATAACTATGTTCTTCCGCAGTGGATCAAGGACGAAGTATTCAAGGTAAGTCACAGAGCATACTGTACAGGATTTTTCTTTGGTCACCCCAAGCAGAGCCAGTATTACGGCGATGGCGGATATATCAGAGAATATGACGTTGTTGCGGTAGTTGAGGGCTGTTCAAACGGCAGGATATATGCACAGCAAAGAAATAAATTCAACAAGGGCGACGAGCTGGAGATACTTTCACCCGAAGGCGAACCTGTCAAGCTTGTTGCCGAGCAGATGTTTGATGAGTACGGTAATGAGATCGAAACCGCAAACCATGCAATGATGAAGCTTTCGATAACTTCAGATATCGTTGTTCCAAACAATTCGATAATCAGAATGAAAAAATAAAATAAGCTGTCTTTTCGTTTGAGAAGACAGCTTATTTTTTATTCTTCTGTATCCTTGTTATCCTTTTTAGCCTTGACCTCTTTCTTGAATTTTGAAAGAGGGGAGGATTCAGCCGCATTTTGCAGTTCGTTGTTTGAGATATGCGTGTATATCTCGGTCGTTGCAATGCTCTTGTGACCGAGGATTTCCTTTAAAACAAGCGTATCAACGCCGTTTTTGTACATCATAGTCGCCGCTGAATGACGCAGCTTATGCGTAGTGATCCCAAGATTGGATAGTCCCGCAGTTTTCAGCTGTTCCTCAACTATCTGCTGAACACGGCGCTTGTTTATCCTTGTTTTATTTGCCGATAAGAAAATTGCTTTCTCCTCAACATTAGGTCTGTGATTATTTATATAATCATCAAGTGCATCAATGCAAACATCGTTCAGATAAACTATACGTTCCTTTCTGCCCTTACCGAACAGCCGCAGCGTGCGGTTTTCCTTGCTGTAATCCTTCAGATCAAGCCCGACAAGTTCGCTCAGACGCATTCCGCAGGTCAAAAACAGTATAAGCATACAATAATCGCGTTCTCTGTGATTTGAATCAACATTTTGCAAAAGCTGTATGCTTTGGTCTGCGGTCAGATACTTTGGCAATGCTTGTTTTATCCGCGGAAGCTCAAGATCTGTCATAGGATCGTTTTTGATAAGTGCCGCCTTTTTTTGCAGATACGAATAAAACTGCTTGAGCGCAGAACATTTGCGTGCCCTCGTATTTACCGAGTTTTTGCGCTGCTGCGAAAGATAGCCAAGATAAACATATGCATCGTTCAGAGAAAAATTCTCGACCCACTCAAGCGGTGTATCTTCAATTGCAATACTGTGAAAATCTTCATCTTTGGCTTTTTTGTGCTTGATATGCAGATACCGCAGAAACGTGCGCACATCAATATAATAAGCCTCAACGGTTCTTTCACCGCGGTCTTTAACGACCTTCATATATGTCAGAAAATCACTGAGGTAATACGGGCAGTCATCAAGATATTCTTCTTTCATTATCCTTGCTCCTATGTGTTTTTTCTTATTATAAACCATTTGAATATCAGTGTCAAGAATATGCGTTACGATTGACATCATTGAACGCTTGTGCTATAATTAAATAAAATAATCTGCATATGCAGAAAAGATGGGAGAATGAAATATGAGTTCAAATGTCAGACCCGAAAGTATGGAGAGGATCACTAACGAGGCGCTTGCAAACGCTTTTATCAACGAGCAGGTCAAGGAGCTTCAGGCGCAGATCGGTGACAAAAAGGTTCTGCTTGCACTTTCAGGCGGTGTAGACAGCTCGGTCGTAGCTGCACTGCTTATAAAAGCCGTAGGCAAGCAGCTCGTGTGCGTTCACGTTAATCACGGACTTTTGAGAAAAGGCGAGCCAGAGCAGGTAGTTGACGTGTTCAGAAATCAGATGAATGCAAACCTTATTTACGTTGACGCAGTCGACAGATTCCTTGATAAGCTTGCAGGTGTTGCAGAGCCTGAAAAGAAGAGAAAGATAATCGGCGCAGAGTTTATCCGTGTGTTTGAAGAAGAGGCTCGAAAGCTTGATGGGATCGAGTTTCTTGCACAGGGAACGATCTATCCTGATATTCTCGAAAGTGACGGAGTTAAAGCACATCACAATGTTGGCGGTCTGCCTGAGGATATGAAGTTTGAACTCGTTGAACCGATAAAGCTTCTTTTCAAGGACGAGGTCAGGGTAGTCGGCAAAGCACTCGGTCTGCCTGATAATATGGTTTACCGTCAGCCATTCCCGGGTCCCGGACTTGGTGTAAGATGCCTTGGCGCGATCACTCGTGACAGACTTGAGGCTGTTCGTGAGAGTGATGCTATCTTGCGTGAAGAATTTGCAAAGAACGGACTTGAGGGCAAGGTTTGGCAGTATTTCACCGCTGTTCCCGATTTCAGATCTGTCGGCGTAAAGGACGGGAAACGCACCTTTGCTTTCCCTGTTATTATCCGTGCGGTAAATACGAAGGACGCTATGACAGCAACAGTAGAGAATGTTCCGTTTGAGCTTTTGCAGCATATAACAGATCGTATAACTCACGAAGTTGAGAACGTGAACAGAGTTCTGTTTGACCTTACACCTAAGCCAAGCGCTACAATCGAGTGGGAATAATAAACACAAAAGCCTGAGAACAGATCTCAGGCTTTTTTTTCAAATATGCTTGCAGGCTATTTCGTGACAAACCGGGTTCAAGGCTTCTAAAATAAAAGGAAGTCACGGATTACAACGGGTTATCGACCGCAGCCTTGTCCAACGTCTGCAAGACAGAATTACCGTGTATAGTAAGCAATTCGGCAGCAAACTTGATCTGCACATAACAATGTCAAAGTTATTAAAAGGAGGCTGCCAATGTGCAGCAAACGCTTACTATGTTTTTATTATAAAGCTATATAGACCGTTTGTCAAGTCACTGCATAAAGAAATTGTTATCTATAAGACTGATCTCGTTATCATTTGACTGCTTGCCCATTACAAGAATAAGGTCAGCCTCATCAGCACTGTCAGCCTTGATAACATTCTGTGCTTTGAAAAGCATTTCAAGATAATCATACAGCGAGAATGAATTATTTCTTATCATAGTATCGTAGTATCCGTGAGCGTTTTCAACACCGTCAAAAACAATTACTCTGTTCTGAACATCAACATATCCGTAGTTTATGCACTTGTACTTACCTGTAAGATAGTGCGTGAAGAAGCAGTTTTTCGGGTCGTAGAGCTTGACATTTTCACCCGTTTTTGAAACTGCCATCGCTCCAACGTAGCATTCATCTATCTCACCAAATGTATTATAGCCGGAAAACAGATTGATATTTGCAGTAACGGTATCTACAAAGCTTTTGCCTTTTTCAAGATCTATATCAATATATTCCGCTGCATCGCTGTGTGTAATGTCTCCGCTGAATGCAAAGGCATCGGCTTTAAAATCAGCATTCCAGCCAATAAGCTGACGGCTGCCGTCAAGATTGTATGCTGATGTGTGCAGATCTACATCAACGCGAGTTTTGTCGTTCCAGTACACAAAAAAGCGAACTATCCTGACATTCTCCGGTATCTTATATGCAAGTCCGCAGCGAATATATCCGCCCTCGGAAGATTTGTTTGAAGTGCGTATTGATGATTGTTTAAGGTCAAACCCGGGCATATCAATATACACCTTTCTGCCTTTGATAACTGTGTCAAGAGCAGAAAGCTTCAATGACAGCAGGGAAGTCACAACATCGCAGATCTGCAAAGCCTCAGCATAAGTCGCACCGCCGTTCCAGCATTTGTACGGACGTGAAAAGTGTGATACGAGGCTGATAAGCGTTTGCGTTTTAAGAGTATCTGCCTGTGGTGTAAGTTTTTCTGAAAGCTCAATTTTTGAATAACCATGCCTGAAAAGGTATGTAAGATTGCGCAGCATTATTCCCGGGCGCTGTGCGTAATAGTTTATAGCCTCGGGGTCATTTGTTTGTACAAGGTACTTTGCACGTGATTCCCACGAATCAAGAGCACCGCTGCGAAGTGCAGAAACAGCGTCTTTATGGGCTTTGCTGCGGCTGTACTCATTAAAATCAATGTATTTGAGCATCAATAGAGTACGCTTCGCTTTTTTATTTGACAAAATCAGATTTGCCTTGAAATCTTCGGCGGGATAACTCTCAAAAAGCTTTACTATAAGGCGTTTCTGCGATGTTCTGAAGTGGAATTTAGCGTGTGTCAGCGCATAATCCATACATTTCCAGACATCACCCGTGTGCTGACAGATCAAATGCAGAATATCAAGCTTATCTGAAGCCGAGAGATCGTCATCTGTAAAAATAGTATTAAAAACATCAAGCAAATTCTGCTTGAATGTGACCTTGACACTGCTTATATAATCGTGATCCAAATGCTTTAAGCATTCACGGATCATTAGTTTTTGCTTATCATCTATCCGTTCTGTTCTTGTAAGTATTTTCCTGTAGGGAAGTTTATATTTATCTGATATATCTATAAGCTGCAACACCTTTGCGTTCAACAGTTTATCATCAGATTGAGTTTTTTCTGTATCCTTGACCTTAGGCAGCCAACCCTTTGAAACGCCGGTTCCCGTTATTTCCTCGACACCATATGTAGATAAATAATGAACGAGCTGATGAAACCTGAAAACAGCATCATCCATATCTATGATCTGTGACGGAAAATCAGGATACATCGGTTTAGCCTTTACATCGCCAATGTAGCTGCGGACACGCTGAGGAAAGCTGTATAGATCATCAGACACAGACAGCTTGACAATATCACTTGGAGAAAGAGTAAATCCAAGTGAAAGTAATTCATCATTTGCAGTGATCGCCAAAGCAATACGTTCATCAGAAGTTTCAGTAACTGAACTATGCACACAAATCATACGCAGCTCAGAAAATAAAAGCGAATCGTAGTTCATAAAAACCTCCGTCAAGATAATTTTGATTTATTATAGCATAATCAAAAACCTTTTGTCAATTGCATGATAAGTAAACGGACATTACTGATTTCTTATCAGACAATTTGTAAGGAATTATTTGATCAAAACGCAGTGGTTTATAATATGTCGAAGATACGCTTGTCCACAGCAAAATATCGCTCTCCTAAGTTTCACTAAATTTCTATTTAGTGAAACTATGCGAAATTGTTAATAACACACAATTTACAATTTAATATCGTTATACCCTTTCCGATAAGTGCATCTCGCTTGATATGCTGGGCTTATCTCGTCAACCTCGCGCTTAATATCTTTAAGTGTATCGAAAAGCTTACAGCGCTCAAAGCGCAAGTCTGCAATATGCATAGAAATTCCAAGGTCACAGAGCTGACACCGAGCATAAACAAGCATATCCATAAGATAGTCATTTGATATAAGTATTTCAATTTCTTTTATTGTCATTTTTAAAACCTCTTTTCTTTTCCATAGAGCGAACACTTATATAATCAGGTAAAGGAGAAAGCCAAAGTAAAGTACCAACAATCATAAACCATTCAGAGATAAAATAAGAAAGAATAAAAAAAGGAAGAAAAAAAGCTAAACAGACAAAAAAACGGAACATTACTTATCACCCCCGAGAGCCTTTAAAAAGTCTTTTAAAGAGATTGTAGCAAGCGTATTTTGGCGATTAGAACGAATGTTAGAGATTTTGTAATGTTTATGAAGTGTAGAATGCACGAATTTATCGCAGACAAGCAAAGGAACACGATTATACTTGACTTTATCGGTTACGGATATACAACGAACCGAGCAAATATCAGATTGACGAGCCTTTTTGTATCTGCACTTTTCGCGCGTGCAAAAATGACAAAGACAGTTAATGCAAGCACATTTCATTATTAACACTCCCCTTTTATTGATTAGCTTGAAAAAACGCATCACAGAAAGCGGGCGGATAGATAGAACGACGCGCAGCTCGTTTGCAATGATCTATGTTAAGATTATAATCATCAGGCAGATCATACAAATTAGTACATTCATCAAGACGGCAAGGGTTATCATTGATAGGACCCTGTATAATCAATGTATTAAAGTCACCCCAAAGCCAGGTTGGTTTGAAGTACGGCGCGCCAAAGTCGGATTGGTTAAATTTATAGGTCGGAGCGCCAATAAATTTATGTAATCGACCGCGAGGATTTTCAAGCGCCCAAAAGTGCAAGCCAGGTTTACACTCATTCACAATACGCAAGCAAGAATAAACTATTTCAAGCGCTTGCGCTGTTTGCCCGGTTAAATCTTTTTCACGCCATAAAGGCGCACAAGCAATAGAAAAGTGTGTACAAGGCGGTGCAGCTAAAATACCATAAACATTTTTAGGCGGTTTATAAGTACGAACATCATAGTAAGGCAAAGTAATTATACGGACATCATAACCGTGCTCACGATAAGGACGCGACCAAGAGCCAGTACCACCGCACAAATCAAGTATAATTTTAGACGAATTATCCATAATGACACCTACTTTATAGTATTAAAATATCTATTAAAAGCCTTTAATCTATGTTCAGCTTTTAAGTCCTTGCAAAAATCTCTAACAAGTTTCGGACGTTCAGCAGGACAAGAAACAAAAACAATAGACAGATCATCACGCTGTCGACTTGTCAGGCGACCTTTAAGCCACAAATAGAAACCAATCAACTCACACTCTTGCAATGGTAAAAACATAATAATCAACCTTTCCGCTGTTACACAGCATTTTTATTTTTTATAAAAACACAATCTGAAATAGAATGTGCAAAGCCCATATTAACAGCCGTTTTGTTATCTGATAACGCATCTTCAAACAACATTCTGTAATGATCAGCATCTCCTTTAATATCACAATCAAACGAATTGCGAAAGTAATAAATGTTGCGCGGTGTTTCGACTTTTGAGCAATAAACGATAGTGTTTATACGTCTGTAAAGCTGTTCCAAGCTGTCATAACCGCCCGAAGTATCTTTATACTTTGTATATAGTTCATAAGGCAGACAAGGACTTGTTATAAAAACCTTTGTCCAAAGACCGAGAGCGTTTGTATATCTCGCGTGAATATCTGCTTTGTACTTGTCCAACAGGATAAGAAAACGAGGAAGAGAAAACGCACCGCGGTATTCCTCGAGGAAAAGCACATCTTGTCCGTTGTAGCTATCAAAAGGCGCGTCATAGTCAGTAACTTTATACACATTGTCCTCGCCGTATTCCTCGCAAAGTTCAACATACTTGAAAGTTTTGCCTGTTCCTGTTGCACCCACAAGCCAAGTTACATTAACATCTCGCTGTATTGGTGTTTCCTTAAAGCGCTTGCGGTAGAACATCTTTTTTAGTATGCCCTCTTGTTTGTATGCGTTTGGGAACTCATCAAGTATCTCGGACGGAGTTTTGCCGAGATCATAAATTAACTCGTGCAGCTTGTCGGGCGGTGTTAAATCTGTTCGCTTGCCTTGACAGCCGATTATCTCGCCTATTTGCGACTTTGCTATGATTTTTTCGCCTTTTTCCTCAAACTTTCCGACCTTGTTTATATAGTCCTCAACGTCTTTTTTCGTTCCTTTTGTGACCTCAATATGTATCTTTGGGAAAAGCCTTTTAAGGACTACCAAAGGACGAAAAGTTGATTTACTTTCAAAAACACAATGTAAGTGTTTCAGACCGAGCGCGGATTCACAGTACAGCACCGCGCCCGTGTGATTTTCTCCGTCAGAAATCCACTTATTAAGAACATCATCACAAATTTGTTGAGGTGTAAAGCCGTGATACTCTGTCGGAATCTGTTCAAGAATAACAGGCTGTCCGTTATCGTCTTTAAGCAGCTCACCTTTTTCATTGTGCTTGTATGTTATTTCATATTCGGGATTGTTTATAACGCAAAAAGTTGATTTGCAAACGAAATTTGACAAAGGCAAAACCACCTTGTAACGAAGTTGTAACGAAGTTACAGTTACACCGCAAAGCCGTATCAATAAAGTATTTACGGCTGTTTTGTAACGTGTAACGAAGTCGGGGGTAATACTATACCCCGACTTCTTAACCGCCGTAGGCGGTTTTTTTCTTGCGCCTGTCGGCGCTGATGTAATGAAGAATGAATTTGTTACTCACCTTACATATAAGGCGAGTAACCGCC